>DATFHE010000107.1:0-8251 GCA_035248745.1 Anaerolineales bacterium
ATCATTTTATTCAGACAAAACTCATTGAATGCTTGTCCATTGATCCTGGTAACCACTTGGACCTGTTTGCCTGCAGGGCGGATGCGCTCCACCAGTCATCCATCTTGCTCATTGGGTTTACCGCCCAGTTCGGTATCTAGATGAATCTTGCGAATCAGGAATTCCCTTTTGCTGTGTCCAGCTTCTCTACGTTTATCGTTTGTACTCTTACGAGCTGAATGAAATCCAAAGCTTCCTCGACAAAATCTTCCTGTGTTTCATGGCGAGAGGCGGCAACAGCTTTGTCTATAAGAGGCAGCCAGGATGGCTGTAGCACTTGCCGCGCCCACTGAATTGCTTTCGGCTTCGAAGTCACTGTTCCATGTTCCAATACGTGCAGGACACGGCACATCGTGATGACGGCAAAAGCGGGATAGGCATTCCCATGACCACGCAACCACGACGGATCGTCGAGCATGGGAAACCACCATTCATCTAGAACTCCTAAAACGGACGTGCGTATCTCCTGCGGGCTGACGAAATCAATTAGTGTCTTGGCGTCAGGACCTTCGACGATCACACCATACTCGCGAACGACGTGCCGCTGGATGATCCAGTCACTGCCGAGGGGAGCAACATAAAATTGTCCTTCATTGACCGTCGGGCACGGTGCACCATTGGGATCGTGACAGCGGATCAACTCTTTTGGGACATACGCACCTTCCAGTTCTCCCGCTCGTTTCAAGCTGGTTGCCCAGGTTTCTTTGTGCATCGCTTCCAGTTCCGTGATGGTTTCCTGAAGGAGCAATCCATCCGTGACTACAAGAAAATCAATATCACTGGTCTGCGAGTCGAAATCTCCACTGGAGAGTGAGCCATACAGATACATGCCCACAAATCGATCGCCCAGAATTCTCTTCACATTCCCTAGAAGAAGCTTCAGCACTTCATTTACTTCCAGGTAGGGCGTGGGTTTCGTTTGCGAAAGTACATACTGCATCATGCTTAAAGTCTCGTTGATATCTTCGGAGTCAGCTTCGAGGTTCGGGGTTTGTCGCCCAAGTAGAGCGCGTTCGATTAAAGGACTCCACCTTTGGTCTGCGTTTTCCAACGCCCATTTCACCGCGGCGGGCTTGGAAGTGATGTCCCCTTGCTTCAAAGTGTATAACATCCTGCAAAGTGTCAGGACGCAATACGATTGATAGCCGCGTTTGTGAATTTGAGAAGGATCTTCGAGAATGGGCTGAGTCCATAAGGGCAAAACACCCGCGATAGCCCGCCGCAAATCATCACGCGAAACAGGGTCAATCAAACGTTGCAGCTCCGGGCCATCAATCACAATTCCACGTTCGCGGAGGACGTGCCGCTGGACAATCCAGTCGCTTTCATGGGACATCATGTGCAACACTTCATTATCGCCGCGATCCAGGTGCGGATGAAGTTTGTTTGTGGGATCGAAGCGTCGCAAAGCTACCTGTGGCATATAGGACACTTCGATCTGCGTCGCCCAGGGGGAATCAATTTCATTGATCCACTTGTGGAATCGGTGCAGAGCAGAAAAGGTGTCCGCTGAAATTTCTTCCGTTGTGACGATTATCACATCGATATCACTATGCTCATCAAAGCCACCGTTGGCAAGAGAACCGTAAAGGTACATACCTATGAACTGGTCATTCAGAATTTCCTTCACGTTCATGTGTAAGATGTCCAGAACTTCGTTGACCCTGGGATAGGATGTAGGAGATGATAATTTCATAGTTTCTCCGTACAGAGTGAATGATTGCCGTCACTTCTCGATCTTGCCATGTCTGATGGTCCAGACTTCGGAGGCAAAACGTTCGATGAAGTAGCGGTCATGGACGACGGCAAGGATCGTCCCCTTGAAGCTGGCGAGCGCCTCTTCAAAGCGCGCACGCGAGGGGATATCCAGATGGTTGATTGGTTCGTCCAGCAGGAGGAACGTGCAGCCCTGCGCAACGAGTAACCCCAACTGCAGGCGGGCGCGTTCGCCGAATGATAACTCACGGGTAGGTCGCAGCGCATCGTCGCCTTTGAAGAGGAAATAATGCAGGAAGTTACGCGCCTCTGTTTCATTGAATGCCGCAACACCCTGAATACTTTGTAAGGCATTCTGACCGGGGTCGAGCAATTCCTGTTCCTGACTCATGTACCCGAGCTTGACGTTCGCGCCCAGCCTTATGCTGCCTTCCAACGGCTTCAACCTTCCAGCGAGAGTACGGACCAGCGTCGTTTTGCCTGAGCCATTGGATCCTGTCAGAGCGATGCGCTGCCCGGCGCGGATCTGAAGATTGAGATTTGCCAGCAGGGGGGTGTTTGTATCGTAGCCTGCCGCTAAATTGTCTGTTGACAATACATTTTTACTCTGCGCATCCTGTGTCTCAAATTCAAGTTTCATTTGCCAGGACGGGGTGGGCCTATCCACCCGCTCGTCTGATTCAAGATATCGGTCCAGTTTTTTCTCGCGGGAGAGAGCTTTCTTCGCGACCTTTTTGGCGATCCGGCGCACGCCAGGCTGGCGCGGCGTAGTGGACATCTCCACCCGCAGGGATTGCTGCTTGGTGCGATTGATATCCTGCTTCATCCGCTTGATTTCTTCCTGCTGGTCGCGGTACGCTGACCATTGCTTCTCCTGCTCTTTGCGATATTGTTCCAGGTACTCGGAATAATTCCCTTTGTATGCGTGAACGGTGCGTGTTTCAGGATTTAGATCTAAGATGGAATCCACAGTATTATCCAGAAAGGCGCGGTCATGCGAGACGATGAGAGCGGCACCGTGGAAGTGGACGAGCCAGTCTTCGAGCCACTCAAGCATCTCAATGTCCAAATGGTTGGTTGGTTCGTCGAGCAGAAGCAGCTGAGGTTCTTCCAGCAGAACGCGCGCCAGCATGAGGCGGGTTTTTTGTCCGCCACTGAGGTGCTGGATAGGGGTGTCTGCGGGGAGATTGGCAAGGCCGAGGGCATCGACAATGCCCGGCAATTGATAATTTGTATTTGTGAGTTGCTGCAGAGCCGTATCGTATTTCGCCTGGATTTGGGCATCGTCTGGGTTGGCGGCTAAGGCGGAGGCAAGAGACGCGATTTCAGCTTCGAGTTCTGTCTCCGATAAGGGATCCAGGTGCAGAGCCGATTGAATCGTCTGCGTTTCATCGACCGTCATGCCCTGGGCAAGGTACCCGATCCGTAAATTGGGACGTGTCCAAACGACTGTCCCTGAATCCGGTTGTTCAAGCCCTGCCAGGATCCGCATCAGGGTGGTCTTGCCACTGCCATTGGGTCCAATCAGCCCAATGCGTTCGTTGTTGCTGATACTAAAAGAGACATCTTGCAGAGTCGGCTGGATGCCGTAGGTTTTGTGTAGATGGTGAGCAGTAAGCATACTTTTCCTGTAAATCACTGAGACCGGTCAGGTCTGGTACTTAAAAACGAAAACCGAGGGCAAGCCTCGGCTGTGAGCGCCAAGTCACGCTAGGCGTGGCGCGAAGAAATCCAGCGGGTAAGTGCCCTTAAAAACGAGATGAACTACAGGATATCCGTCACTGCTATGCTCCTACAAATTACCGACAATAGGATTATACCAGTTTGTAGGTGATTCCCTGAGGGGGAATAGGTGCTTCCCGCCTTGAGAGACAAATACGAAGACTGTATAGTCTGGGTGGATTGTATGAGTACAGTTCTGTTTCCTTCTCGTTCAGATGGTTCTCTTCACAAACTTCTCGCCGGGGCAGGAGCGGGGTTTCTTGCCACTGTGCCGATGTCTGTTGCCATGTTGATTGGCTGGCGGCTTCTGCCAAAACGGGAAAAATATCACCTGCCTCCACGCCTGATCACTGAAGAAATCTCAGAGAGAGCGGGGATCGAAAAACGCCTCGATGAAAATGAATTAATTGGGCTAACCGTCCTTTCTCATTTTGGCTTTGGCGCGTTAGCGGGTGCCCTATACGCGCTGTTCGGTTCCAGGCTGCGGATACATCCCAGCCTGAAAGGTGCATTGAGCGGTGTAGCAGTTTGGATCGGCAGCTATCTGGGTTGGGTGCCCGCCATGGACATTTTGCCGCCCGCTACGCGGCACCCCTGGCGCCGGAACCTGCTAATGATGATTGCGCACGTGATCTGGGGCGTGACGCTGGGTGAAGTGACAGGGAAGTTGACCGCAACCAAGTGGAAATAAAATTTGGTAAAGGAGTTCGATATGCAAATGGAAATGCAAGGACCGGTCAAAAGCCGGGTGAACGTTGGGCAAGTAGAACGCGGAATCTCTCTGGCAACCGGGTTAGCTCTGCTTGCCTATACGGTTTCACGACGCCCAAAGCTGAGTCTACCGCTTGGGCTGGATGCTGGCTATATGATCTACCGTGGGGCTACGGGTCATTGCGTGTTCTATCAGATGCTGGGAATCAATCGCACGGAAGTGAATGGACATGAAGGAATCCGGGTGGAGAGAGCGGTAACTGTCAATCGCCCGAGGGGCGAGCTGTATCAGATGTGGCGTGATTTCGAAAACCTGCCGCGCTTTATGAAGTATCTGGAAACGGTCCAGATGGACGACCGGGATACGGGAAGGTCTCATTGGGTTGTCAAAGGACCTATGAACCGTCTCATCGAATGGGACGCCGAAGTGATCGAGGAACGTGAGAATGAGCTGCTCGTCTGGAAGTCGCTGCCTGGTTCTATGGTGGAAAGCATGGGGCGTGTCGAGTTTGTGGATGCACCGGGGGGACGGGGCACGATCGTACACGTTTCGATGGAATATAACCCGCCCGCCGGTTCGTTAGGTGCAGCATTTGCCAAGTTGTTTGGCAGGGAGCCGGGATACCAAATCAAGGAAGACTTACGTCGTTTCAAACAAATTGCTGAAACGGGTGAAATTCCGACCGTAGATGGACAGCCCTCGGGGCGGAGTGACCCCAGCCAGATGACTACAAGCCGAACGAAATATCGATATTCCCAGGATGTAGTGGAGCAGGCGTCGGAAGATTCATTCCCGGCGAGCGACCCACCCGGCTGGATTTCAGAAAGAGGTATACGATGAAAGCTGCCTGTTGGAATGGAATTACGAAAGTGACTGTGGAAGAGGTGCCTGACCCGCAAATCCTTAATCCACGGGATGCCATCATTCAAGTGACCTCCACGGCTATTTGCGGCTCAGACCTGCATTTGTATGATGGCTATGTGCCCGCCATGAAACCAGGCGATATCCTGGGGCATGAATTTATGGGGACGGTCGTGGAAACAGGGGAACAGGTGCCCAATTTGAACGTAGGCGATCGTGTGGTGGTTCCGTTCCCCATTGCCTGTGGTCGTTGCTATTTTTGCGAACGCGGACTGTGGGCTTTGTGTGACAACTCGAACCCCAAGGCTTCTCTCGCGGAAGGAATGTATGGACATTCCCCCGCGGGGATTTTTGGATATTCCCATCTTCTGGGCGGCTATGCTGGCGGACAAGCAGAATACGTGCGCGTTCCGTTTGCAGATGTAGGGCCATTCAAGATTGAGAATGGTTTCCGGGATGAGCAAGTCCTGTTCCTGACCGACATTTTCCCCACTGGTTACATGGCGGCGGAACAAGCCAATATCCAACCCGGTGACACAGTCGCTATCTGGGGCTGTGGCCCGGTGGGACAGTTCGCCATTCAAAGCGCCTGGATGTTCAACGCCGCTCGCGTGATCGCGATCGATCGCTTCCCGGAGCGGCTTGAGATGGCGCAGACATACGGACGGGCAGAGATCATTGACTACAGTGGCGGCGTGGATGTGGTGGAAACGCTCAAGCAAATGACCGGCGGCATGGGACCGGACGTCTGCATTGATGCCGTAGGGATGGAAGCGCACAAAACGGGAATCGAGGGCATTTACGACTTTGCCAAGCAAACCGTGAAGATCGAGTCGGACCGCCCGTATGTTTTACGGGAATGTATTCAAGCTTGCCGGAAAGGCGGCACTGTCTCGCTGGCTGGCGTTTATGGTGGCTTCGTGGATACATTTCCGATCGGCGCGGCGTTCAATAAAGGTTTAACCTTTAAAATGGGACAAACCCATGTTCACCGCTATCTGAAGCCACTGTTCGAAAAAATTGAGCTTGGGCAAATTGATCCCTCGTTTGTGGTCACGCATATCCTTCCTCTGCGGGAAGCGCCTGAAGCCTATGAGATTTTCAAGAAAAAGATCGATGGTTGTATCAAAGTGGTCTTAAAGCCAGAGTAAAGACCACTTATTCGATCAACCGAAAGTAACTTCCACTGGGCGAGGTCGCCAGCAATGGCCGGATCTCGCCCAGTTTTTCTGCTGGAATGTTTTTCACAGATGCCTGGTGTGATTCGATACTGTCCCATACTTCGATCATCATAAATGTAGATGGGTCTTCATCACTCTGATAGAGGTGAACAGACTCACATCCTGCCGCCTCTTTAATCCCTGGCATGATCGAGGCAAGAAACTCCCGTAACTCTTCAGTTAATTCTGGTTTTGCTTGTACTTCACCGATTCTTGCAACAGCCATTGCAGCATCCTTTCTGGATCCATCAAACTTTTCGTACTTCGATCAGGTATTTCCGGGCGCGAAACGACAATTTTTCTCCGGCGTCGAAGCGCTCCTGCAGCTTGAGCAGATACTCCCCGTGTGATTCTACAGAAAAACCGGGTACCAGCCAGGGAATTGCCTTCAGGTAGTACACAATTGCACCGACATCCGTAAATGCCAGCCTCCCTGACCATTCCTGTAAGTCAACAAGATGCAACCTTGCAGATTGCATCCTGGGAAGGTACTTTTCCGGGGTAGCATCCGGCCACTGTGGTTGCGCATCAAATACTGCCAGTAGATCGTCTGCCCATAATCCGTGAATTTGTTGGGTGAGGAACGTTCCCCCGGAAGTCAGAATGCGAGCGACCTCTTCAGGATTGAAGCCAGAATGTCGATTCAGCACAAGGTCAAATTCTCCATTTGCAAATGGCATTAGATCATCGTCTTTCAGAGGGACATTTAACACGGTTACGCCAAGCGGAGAAAGCCGTTCTGTGGCTAGTTTGAAATTCGGTGCATAATCTTCTGTCACGACGACTTTGTCTGGCCAATACTCCCGCAATGTCAGGAGTCTTTCCCCTCCGCCTGTACCTAAATCAATCATCGCCGAAGATTGTTTCATTAAGTCAGCGGCGCGGGCAGAATAAGACCATGGTGCTTGATCTTCGATCAGTCTACCGTTCAGATAGGAAAAATCCCATCCTATGAACGGCTGTGCTTGCTCCTGTTTCCAGTTCTCTATCAATTCGCTTTGATTCATATTGTTTTTACGGAACATACAAAGACCCCGAATTACCGGGGTCTTTGTATTTCATGGTAGTAGCCGTAACTAGACGGCGTCCTTGAGTGCCTTGAGCGGGCGGGGTTTGATCACCGTGCGCGCCGGTTTGGCTTTGAAGACAGTTGGTTCTTTTGTGAAGGGGTTGATCCCTTCACGTTCAGGGACAGCAGGTTTCGTGACTGAGGTCAGTTTCAATAAGCCGGGGATCACAACTTCGCGCTGGGCTTTGAGCTCCTTGTAAACCACGTCGCTCAACGCGTCCAGAACGGCGTTGACCTGCTTCTTCTCCAGTCCGCTCTGGCTGGCAATCGCCTCTACAAGTTCAGTCTTGCTCATACGGTTTGCGGGCATACAGTCCTCCTTTGGGATTTTACTTTTGTTTTTACGAGCTTATGCTCAAAAGGCTTCATTCAGTATACTTTAAAGTGCTGTAAATCGGCAAACAGTCTATTAAGGGTTAACCCTATAAAAAGGCATAAAATAGGGCATTTTTTGCTTATTTCGCCCTTTTTGGCTTTCTCGTTGCATCAATTCTTTATTGCTGCGGCTTTTTCAAACAACTTCTTGCCTTCGTTGCATGAGAATTCGTATTTTCTTATTTCAGTAATTCTCGCAGAGCACCCAGCAATAAGGTAACGTTTTCCTTGCGGCTCGAATAGCCCATCAAGCCGATGCGCCACACCTTATCTTTGAGGGCGCCAAACCCCGCCGCGATCTCGATGTTATATTCGTTCAATAAACGGGCACGGATTTGATCTGGGTCGACGCCCACCGGAACCTGTGCCGTTGTCAAAGGTGGAAGCCTGTACTGTAGAGGGATAAACGGAGGCAGATCCATCTCTTCCAGCCCGAGCCAGAGACTTTCTGCATTGCTGCGTAAACGTGCAAATGTGTGATCCAGCCCTTCATCCACGATCACGTGTAGACCCTCTGTTAGAGCATAGTGAAGATTA
>DATFHE010000108.1:0-3524 GCA_035248745.1 Anaerolineales bacterium
CGCATCGGCACCCGAGTCAGCACGCGCGGCGCGTAAGGCAGCCATCAGAGACTCCGGGGAAAGGTCAGAGATGGAAACGGTATGCGGAATCTTACGAGCCAGCCCGCCATCGAGCCCGGATTCGACGCCGATCAGAGTCCAGCCGCGTTTCGCCACGGCGTTCAGGGTAGCATCCTCCAGCGTCTCCTCATCCGTACCGAAGACGACATCTCCCAGACGATCCCGAATCTGATGCTCGAGGTCTGCGATCATCGCATCGGCTTCGGCTTCGCTCTTTGCTTTCGCCGCAATGCGAATATCCACGACGCCTGTATGCGCGGCAAGCCCTACCGTCGGATTGCTGAGCATCTCAAAGTCGGCGATTTTCTCATCGATCAATCCTTCACCCAGCCCCGCACAGTGCAGGATGCGGATCTTGATGATCTCGTTTAATTCGAATCGTTTTTGTAAATAGGGGATAATCGATTCATGCAGGATGTGTTCCATCTCATTCGGGACGCCCGGCAGGGATGCCACGGCGTTGCGCTCGGTTTCCACAATAAAACACGGCGCGGTGCCCACGGGGTTTGGCACCGCGAGTGAGCCCTTTGGAATGTATGCCTGCCGCTTTTGATTCTCGGAAGGCTTGCGCCCATAGCGGGAAATAATGGCAACTACCTGTGCCCAGAGGTCTTCCCGAAATTCGAGCTCCACGCCCGCGGCTTTTGCGACTGCCTCCCGCGTGGGATCATCCACGGTCGGACCCAGCCCGCCCGTGGTGATGACGATGTCTGCGCGCTGCATGGAGTGATAGATCGCTTCGGCAATCCGATCCACATTATCGCCTATAGTGATTGTACGGTAGATGTTCACGCCCATACCGCGCAGTGTCCGCGCGATGTAGCGCGTATTTGTATCTACAATTTCACCCAGTAAGATCTCTGTACCAATCGTAATAATTTCTGCGGAGGGCATAAACTTTTCTTTATTTAAACACAACACTGCACCAGCGCCAGTGCGGTGCAAGTGTAGTGTCCTTCGTGATTAATTAAACCACATTGTACTCTTTTATTAATCTTTCTTCCCTGAAGCGTGCGAGGTCGAGCATCGAGACGTCCACCGTCGAAAACGCGCCGTCCAGAATGTATTCGCTCATGAGCTTGCCAGCGGCTGGTCCATGCATGAAGCCATGACCGGAAAAACCTGCGCAAATGGTAAAGCCCTTCACGGGAGTGCCACCGAAAATCGGGTGAGCATCCGGCGTGACTTCATACAGCCCTGCCCAATGCGAGGCGCGACCGGCTTGTTCGAGCAGAGGCATACGCTTGATAGCGGCTTCGAAATTTTGCAACTCGAACTCTTCATCCACTGTTTGGTCGAAGCCCGGCGTTTCCTTTTGATTACTCATCCCAATCAGCAATCCATTGCCTTCGCGGTGGAAATACAGCGATTGCGTAAAGTCGATCACAAACGGAAAATCTTCGGGGATTTCCGTCAAGGCGTTTGTAGTGAACATTTGCCTGCGGAGGGGGACGATCGGAACCTGGACTCCTGCCATCTCTCCGATCAAGCCCGCCCAGGGACCTGCCGCGTTGAGGACCCGTCGCGTCTGGACCGTGCCCTGAGCCGTTTCCACCGCTTCGACCTGACCTCCATGGACATGGATCCCGGTGACCTCTGCACGTGTGAGGGCTTTCACTCCGAGTCCTTGCGCGGCGCGAATGTATCCCGCGACGACGCTATTCGGGTCCACCATTCCATCCTTTTGGTGGAACGTGCCTGCGAGAGCATCCTCGAAATTCATCAGCGGCAGGCGTGCCCGCACCTCGTCTCCGCTTAAGAGCCGGGTTTGCACACCGAGCCGATTTTGCATTGCAACATTATGCTGGAAAGCCGCTGTATCTTCTTCACTCGTGGCAATCAACAGGTAACCGCACTGGCGGTAATTCACGTCCTGCCCGATCTCCTCCTTAAAACGTTCGAGCATCGGCAGGCTTTCCAGGGAAAGTTTGACGTTGATTTCCGTAGAGAACTGATAACGGACGCCGCCGGCACAGCGACCAGTAGCACCAGTGCCGAAAAAATCTTCCTTTTCGAGCAACACAATGTTTTTCATCCCCCGCCTGGCGAGATGATACGCCGTGCTGGCTCCCATCACGCCGCCGCCGATGATTACGATGTCTGCTGTCGTTGGAGTATCCATTTTCTCTCTTGGTATGCAGACCCTACGGGTTTGTCATCCTGCTCAGAACTCTTAAGTGGATAGGAAAACTGTTTTCTAAAGAAAAAAATTTAGGGTCTTAATCGTCTCTTTAAAAATCTACTTCGGTGCCGAGGTTCATTTTGCGCGCGTTTGCCAGTACAACCTGCGCTGCCATTGCATCCTGTACGGCAATCCCCACTGACTTAAAGTACGTAATTTCCTCCGCCGACTCCCGACCAGGGCAGCGTCCCAACACGACTTCTCCTAGTTCACCAAAAATATGGGCTTCATCGAAGAGTCCTGCCCGGATCGGCTGTATGAGGTCGCCTGCTTCCTCCAGGGACGCAGATCGTGAGTCAACGAAAATTTTTGCGCGCTGTAAAGTCTCTGCTGGAACTTCCTGCATCTCCGGCGTATAGGAGCCTACAGCAGAAATATGCGAACCCGGTTTCACATCTTTGTCATCGAAGACGGGCTTGGTAGAAGTCGTCGCGGTACAAACAATGTCTGCGTGTTCGATGGCTTCTCTGGGGCTTTGTGCCACATGAATATCTTGCTTAACGAATCCCTTGCTTTTTATCTCTGCGGCAAAGGCGTGTGCTTTCTCTGTATTTCTAGCAAAGAGGAATACAGTCTCGATGGGGCGGGCCGTACAAGCGGCTTCGAGCTGCGTTCGTGCCTGTGCGCCAGCGCCAAAGATCGCGGCGACGTTGCTATCTTTGCGCGCGAGCAGATCAATGGCGGCGCCTCCCGCTGCGCCTGTGCGAATGGCAGTGAGGGAACTGCCTTCGAGAAGTGCAAGCGCTCGTCCGGTTTCCGGATCCAGCACCAGAACCGCTGCCTGGATGTAGGCAAGTCCGCGTGCAGGGTTAGTGGGGAACAGGGAAACGACCTTGATCGCCAATGCATCTCCCTCCTGTGAATTGACGAACGCCGGCATGAAAAGACTGATCGCTTCCCGGTTGGGGAGAGAAAGCCGCGTCCGAAGCGGCACGATGGCAGTGCCGCTGGAAAGAGAGGCGTAAGCCGTTTTCATCGCCTCGATAGCTTCGTTCATCGGCAGTGACTGGCGCACATCTTCAGCGGTTAGAACTAACATATCATTCTCATTTATTCGCTTGGATCGCAACCTTCTGGTTTATTCCAGTGATCAGTGATTGCTGCCTCCGTATTGGGAGGGCGACAGGAGAGCCACGGTTGATCAATTAGGTTCGCAGCACGCAGCCCCTGCGA
This sequence comes from Anaerolineales bacterium, assembly GCA_035248745.1. GTDB lineage: Bacteria > Chloroflexota > Anaerolineae > Anaerolineales > Villigracilaceae > Defluviilinea. The sequence continues at coordinate 3,416 of DATFHE010000108.1, forward strand.
ACAGGGATCGCCTACCTCTGTGAGAGTGAGCATACCTTCTTCAAGCGTCCAGGTATAAACACCAGTCTCCCAGTTACAGTAGGGATCGTTGAAAAAGTAAATTTTATCT
>DATFHE010000109.1:0-4993 GCA_035248745.1 Anaerolineales bacterium
GCCATCGGTGCGGCGAGCCTCCATATTGCCGTCTGTGATCGTCCAGGTGCCATCTTCCGGTGATTCACAATACAGCTCGATGCCGTTGCCTTCTAGGTCATCGAGATATGTGGTCTTGGTCAGGATGTGGTCGGTGGGCGCATTGGGATACTTTAGCGCAAACAGACGCGCCATTGCAATAGCAAGCTCTCGCCGGTTCGGGAAGAGATACGCCACATGATAAAGACCCGTCACACCGCGATATCGCTTGAGATCCGGCTCTTCCGTCAGGCGCAGCAAGTCTGTATTTCCGGAACCGAGTCCGGCTTTGTTCCCTTCATGCCAGTGCAGTTTGAAGCCCATCGCCTGCTGATAGAATGCAAGCTGGTTCTCGAGATTCGCAACCTTGAGGGAAATATGTCCAATGCCGGTGGCAGGGTGAATCGAAAACTCTGTTTTCTCTTCCGTTTTTGTTTGATCCATAACTCTTCTCTTTCTGTAAATGTTCACTACCTCTTAAGGATAGACAACTCCGCTCTGCCTTTAATTTCCTTAAAGAGTATCAGGCACGCTCTGCAGTGACCTGCGCTCTGGCTGCTGGAACGACCTCCTCAGCAAACTTATGGAGTTGCCCTTCTCCCTCACCCCAGAAGATAAAGGTATCGAACTTATATGTGATGGCTAGATTCGTCAACTCTTCTGCCCACTGATCTACAGGTCCCTGCAACATCCCATTTGTTGCGCCGTCTGTGATCACTCCGTTCACATTGAGAATCCGGCGGAGACTAGCTGGGTCGCGACCAGCCTCCGCGGCGGCGTCATCGAGTCGCCTGGTCATCTCGGCAAGCTTCTTTAGATCTCCGCGGAAGGAAGGCACCCAGCCATCCGCAACCTGCCCGGCCAGCTTAAGAGCTCTGTGTCCATACACACCCAGCCAGATACCAATAGGGTGTGCGGGAGCTGGTCCCGAATGAGCCCCGCGTAAGCGGTAATGTTGTCCGTCAAAACGCAGATTGCGCTCGCCGCTCCATACCTTTCGAATGACTTCGACTGCCTCTGCCAGCGCGGCGAGCGCCTCACCGGGAGAACGACAGGGTCCACCATAGGCCTCGATGGCATCCCAGAAGCTTCCTGCGCCGAGTCCCAGTTCAAACCGGCCGCCGCTCAGCACGTCAATACTCGCGGCGGCTTTTGCCATGAGTGCCGGTGGCCGCAGCGGCAGGTTGGCTACATCTGGGAAGAGACCAATTCGGGAAGTCGTTGCGGCAATCATACTCAGCAGAGACCAGGTATCCACAAATCGCCGCTGGTAGGGATGGTCCTGCACCGCGATATAGTCCAGCCCGAGACGCTCTGCTTCTTGCGCGAGTGAGAGCAGGGGAGACTCGGCGTTAGGGATCAGGAAATATCCGAACTTTAAGATGCGCTCTTGCAGAGACATTGAGTCTCTCCTTTACTCGTCGCAGACGGCAGCCCTATTCTCTGGATAGGGATTAACTCAATATCTTAACGGCGCTCGCATAGTTGGTGCCCAGATCATTCTGGGTTACGATATGCAGTAATCCCAAGCCCTCGATCTGTCGTGCGCGGCTCAAGGGACCCGTATCCACAGGGCGTAACCCTGCATCCTTAATGAATTGAGCGACCTTGTTCTTTGCTTCTTCGTCATCTCCAGCAATGAACACATCGAGCGGCTGTCCCGCAACCTGTCCGGAGAGGAGTGTGCTTGCATAGGTCGTATTGAATGCCTTGACGACTTTAGTTTTGGAGCCAACGGCTTTGGCGACATCTTCCGCAGAGGAAGAATCGGACGCGGTCGCAAGTCCGTCGTAGGTGGAATTCACCGGGTTGGCGATATCCACAACTGTTTTGCCCTTGAGCTTTTCGCTGAGTTGTCTGGCAACCTCGATATTGGTTCCATACCAGAGCGCCAGCACGACCACGTCACCGGGTTCCACATTTTCGAGGGTGGTTGCAGAGATTTCCGCGCCCTGTTTCGCAGTTGCCCGCACCTCGTCCGCTGCTTTCTGAGCGCTTCCAAGGGTTTTGCCTACGAGTGTAACCGAATGACCGCCTGCCACAGCGCGGGTGGCGATGGCACGTCCCATATTTCCTGGTCCAATAATTGTTATTTTCATCTTGTTCTCCTTCTGACTACTTTCTGTCGTTCTGTCGTATTGAGGTTAACGACTCAGCCGCCCGCTCATTATGAGATGAGCTGATCTTGTCCTAGCTCAAGATCTTGATCGCGCTTGCCCAGTTCGTGCCCAGTGTGCCCTGCGTAACAATGTGCAGGAACTGCATCCCCTCGATCTGGCGGGCACGGCTCAAAGGACCGACGTCAACGGGGCGCATGCCGCCGTCTTTCACCAGCTCTGCGACCTTGTTTTTTGCGTCCGAATCGTCTCCGGCTATGAACACATCGAGCGGTTGCCCCGCGACTTCTCCAGCGAGCAGCGTACCTGCGTAGGTGGTATTGAATGCTTTCACCACTTTGGCGCCAGAGGCAATTGCCTTCGCCACATCTTCGGCAGAGGAGGAGTCGGGTGCTGTTGCCAATCCATCAAAGGTGGAGTTCAGAGGGTTAGCAATATCCACGACGACTTTGCCTGCAAGTTTCGTGCCGAGCTGCTTCGCAAGCTCAATGTTCGTGCCGTACCAGACAGCCAGCACCACAACATCACCGAGTTTTGCATCGCCCAAAGTTGCTGTCGAGACCTGCGTCTCATTTTTTGCCGATGCTCTAACCTCCAATGCGGTCTTTTCAGCGGTTTCTGGATTTCCATCCACAAATGTGACGGAGTGTCCGCCTGCCACCAGGCGGGTACCGATCCCGCGTCCCATATTTCCTGCACCGATAATTGTTACATTCATCTTGACTCTCCTTGTGAGTTATGGTAATATACGTTTGTTGCATAAGCAACAGATGATGCTTAATATACTTCTGTTGCTTAGATAGGTCAACCATCAAATGCTTTGTTCTGTTGACTAAGCAACACTGGAGCAAAAATGTTGCCGATGGAAGAGAAACTCGACCCCCGGGTCAAACGGACTCGCAATCTGATCCTGCAATCGTTCAGCGATTTACTAGCTGAGAAAAGCTTCGACTCGATCACCGTACTGGACGTAACCGAAAGAGCACAAATTAACCGCGCCACGTTTTACAAGAACCACTTTGTGGATAAATATGCCTTACTGGATTACTGGGTTCAGCAGGGATTCAGGCACGAGATTGAAGCCCACATGCTGGATGCCTGCCATTACACGCCCGACAACTTGCGAATCCTGTTACTGACAGTCTGTGAATTCCTTTCAAAAGTCCGCACAGATTGTATGCAGTCCCAGCGCCAGTTCGAGCCTATGATCGAAAAGCAGGTGAAGAACCAGATCTATGAATTGCTTAACATCTGGCTGGGGAAGATGAATTCATCCATTTCTACTGAAATCCCTGCCACTGTTGCAGCTTGGGCGATCTATGGCCTTGCGTCTCACTACAGTCATGCGAAAAAACGACCAGCCCTCGAATCATTTGTCGAGGAAGCACTGCCGCTGGTCGCGGTCAATCTCGAACAGTTTGCATAAGATTGGGAGTCATCTCAACATCCGGAGCACAGTGCTTCGGATGTTTTGTTATACGATGCCCGTTTGACAGGCGATGGTTCTCGGTTATAATTCAGTCACTGAATTTTGAATTATCTATGGAATCATCAAACGAAGAATTTCGTGAGCTTACCCTCTTAGAAAACATCGAAAGCGACCCGGATGTCAACCAATCCACGCTTGCCACGCAGTTGGGTGTAGCGGTGGGGACGGTGAACTGGCATCTGAAGCGCCTGATCGCCAAAGGGTACGTCAAGGTCAAGCGTGCCGAGCGCAAGAAATTGCGCTATATCATCACGCCGGAGGGTATCGCTCTGCGTGCCCGCCTCGCAGTGGATTACGTCGAGCGTTCCTTTTCTCTTTACCGTAAAACCCGCCAGCGAGTCAACGAGTACCTTGCGCAGGTAAAAAGCGCGGGCTACGACCGTGTTCGGATCGTTGGCAAGGGCGATGTGGCGGATATCTGCCGCCTGACCTGTCTTGAGCATGGGGTCAATGTGGTCAACGACAAAGAGGCGCCTGTTTTGCAGGTGGAGGGATTTAAGGTCATTCTCCGAATGGAAGAGACTTCATGAGCGACCACCATGTGTTGATCACGGGAGGCGCAGGATACATCGGCTCTCTTCTGGCGTCCGAGCTCCTGCGTGCCAACTACCGTGTCACCGTGCTGGACGCGCTTCTCTTTGGTGGTGAGTCGCTTGTTCCGTTCCTGCACCATCCTAACTTCCATTTTGTAAAAGCGGATGTGACCGAGCCGCGGGCCGTTAAGGATTCGCTCAAGACCGGCTGGCAAAAGCCCGATGCCATTGTCCATCTCGCGGCGATCGTGGGCTTTCCGGCATGCCAGGCGGTCGGGAAGCAGGTTGCCTGGCGCTATAACGTCGAGGCGACGAAAGGGGTCTTCGGGCAGGCACTTGACCTGGGCGTGGAACGATTCCTGTTCGCCTCCACCTACAGTAATTATGGACTGTCGCCCGATGGCAAGCCAGTGACGGAAGAATCGCCTCTCAATCCGCAATCGATCTATGCAGAAACCAAGATCGCTGCCGAGGAATTTCTGCTTTCGCAAAAGGATAAATCCTGTGCTCCCTTGATGTTCCGTCTGGCAACATTGTATGGCATCTCCCCGCGCACACGCTTCGACCTGATCGTCAACCAGTTCGTTCTGGATGCATTTACCAAACGGGAATTGATTATCTACCAGCGCGGATATTCCCGTTCCTTCGTGCACATTCGCGATGCGGTACGCGGCATGATGCTGGGGCTCGCCACGGAGCGTTCGAAGATTTGCGGTGAGATTTTCAACCTGGGTACCGACAAAGGAAACTACTCAAAAGACGATATCGTCCGCCTGATTCTCAAACGCATGCCCGAGACAACCGTGGAATATAAGGATCTGACTTTCGGCGGCGAT
>DATFHE010000110.1:0-5732 GCA_035248745.1 Anaerolineales bacterium
GTTTCAGCCTTACCAGATGACGGCTGTAACCAGAACGGATGACTAACCCTGCCGGTAAGATATCAGTCAGCAGGCCTTCTTCCAGACGTGTGCCGCGATTGGTGAGGGTGACCGTCACGTCTACTTCTGCATCTGGAGAAACACGCTCAGCGCTCAGTTGACGGGTGGCTTCCAGCTTTATCGTTTCCGGGGCTTGTAGGTATCCCAGGATCAGATAGGTGACCAATGGCAACGCCAGCGCGAGAAACTCTCCCTGCACAGTGACAATCCCCGCCAGGACGAGTACATAGATAAGCAGGCTGAGAAACAGAGAACGGGACAATTACTTAATCACTGGCACGGGAGTCTTTTCTACCGTGTCGCGAACTACATCATCCGTGACCTGACGCGACATCCAGTACTCGGGCTGAAGGATGACGCGATGACCCAGGACCGGGATGGCATACCGCTTGATATCATCGGGTGTGATGAAATCACGGCTATCGATCGCAGCATTGGCACGCGCAATCTTGAGAAATGCCAGGGAACCGCGCGGGCTAGCCCCCACAGAGACGCGACGATCGACGCGCGTCGCATGCACCAGTGCTGTGATGTAGTTTTCGAGGTCCGCGTTTACATGCACGGTCTCTACGGCTTCGCGCATTTCCAGCACCTGGTTGGCATTCGTGATCTCGCGCAGCGCAACATCATCCTGCCGGCGCTCTCGACGACGGCGCAGTATTAATCTCTCCTCTTCCATGCTGGGGTAACCCACGGCGAGCTTGAGCATGAAACGGTCCAGCTGCGCCTCGGGCAGAGGAAAGGTGCCCTCATATTCGATCGGGTTCTGTGTGGCAAGCACCAGGAACGGCGTCGGCAACGGCAGCGTTTCTCCTTCGATGGTTACCTGCCCCTCCTGCATTGCTTCCAGAAGAGCAGACTGCGTCTTCGGTGAGGCGCGGTTGATCTCATCGGCGAGGACGATGTTAGCAAAGACAGGACCCTTGCGAAGCTCGAACTCATTTTTGGTGCGATTGAAAATATACCCGCCGGTAATGTCACCGGGCAGAAGATCAGGGGTAAACTGGATCCGCTTGAATTCAAGTCCCAGGACTGTTGCAAAGCTGCGTGCAACCAGCGTCTTGCCCAGTCCCGGAAAATCCTCGAGCAGAATATGTCCTCCTGCAAGCATAGAGGCCATCATCATTTCAAGCAGAGTGCGCTTGCCAACAACCGCGCGCTCCACCTCGGCGATCACTTGTCTACTTAAGGATGAAACCTGCGAAATCTCTGTCAAAGTTTACTCCGATGAAATATAGGTCTGGTGCCAGCCCAGTCTACTTATTCCCGACCTGTGCTTCAAGGAAATCCACTGCCTCCGCAACGTTTAGGTCGAGCGGAGTAGGGGGAGGTGTCGACAGGCGACCCGCGTTCGGAAAATCGGCGAACGATCGATGCAAGCCTGTTTCGAGATATTGCTGAAGTTCTTTCCTCGGTTCCCAATCCGCTCCCAATAATGGCATGAAGACAGAGCGCGGACGTCCACTCTCGCGATGGAGCAGGATCTGGTAAGCCAGCTTTCCAAGCCGGTTTGCTACCAGCCACTTGAAATAAATACCTTTCTCCGCTTTGCCGAGCCAGATCGCCAGACTTTCCACCTGTCCCTGCGCAGGCTTGACCTTTTGTTCCACTCGACTGTGAGAGCGGGATTTCGGCAACAGACTGAAAATCAATACAAAGAGGACAATAAAAATGATCAATGACCACCATGTCCCCTGTGAGAAAGAACGATATAACAGGTCAAGGTTCCAGGCGATGTATGCAATCGGAATGACAACAATTTCATAGATCGTTCCACGCAAAGGGAATGCGAGGAGCGCGGCAATCATGATGATCCCAACCAGGATGAGCCCGCGTTGTGTCGGAGTCATATAGCTTCTCCACAGTAATGCAGGATCGTCGTAAGGCAACTTACAGCCTCGTTGACATCCTTGGGACCAGACCGCCGATCGCCGTACCGCACCCCTTCAAATAGACGTGTCAGCCGGTTTACTGCGTCACCGGGCAATCCGGCACGCTCGAGGCGGACCGCGAACTCATGCGGCGTCATCGCAATCTCGCGCTGCAACTGGCGCTTACTGGAGACCACATCGCTCATACGAAGGTAACAGTTGATGATCACATCGTTCGAATTTCGGCCGGAGGAAAGATCATTCAGAGAGGACCGTGCAATCTTTGCAATCTCATCCAGAGGCTGGCCTCTCTTTAGAGCCCCATATCTAGACTGCCAACCCCGGTACACCATCCAGACCACAATCAGCAAAATCAATGCAAATGCAAAACTGATCATATACGTAAATGCAGGTGAAACCGATGGCGGTTGAAACACCGGCAGGGGAACTGACGATTGCTCACTTGCCAGGTTTTCTGCTGCACTTTGAATATTGAACGGGAGAAGCTGGTCGCCGTAGTTCTTAAGCAGATAATAGATTCCTAAAGCCGTTAATACTCCCCGAATAAGGAACAAAAACATGCGCTTGCGCATTTCTGGTGACAGTAACATACCGATGAGAACAACCATAAGAGCAAGCAAAATCAATGCAAGCAACTGCTGCCAAAGAGGAACTTCCACGAAAGTTGGTTCCACAACGGAGGGGGGTACGGGTGCCTGCTCTGCTTGCTCCCAGATGAAACGCTGACCTTCGCGAAAGGGGACCTCGCTCAAGCCGTTGGCAAGCATCGTTAAAGCCCCCAACGCCAGGACGGCGAATACTAAAACCAGGCGTTTATTGTCGAATAAGGAACGCATGCTCGAACGTGAATTTTACCATTACGGCTATAATTACAAATACCCTCCCAATGACTGAATCCCTAAATGACCTCTGTCATGCCCCTCTACATCCGCAAGCTGCGCAGGGACTGCGTCTGTTCAACGCGGGAGAGTATTTCGAAGCGCATGAGGCGCTGGAGGATGCCTGGAACGCGGAACCGGGAAAGGTTCGTGATCTATATCGCGGCATCCTGCAGATTGCGGTCGTTTATCTGCACATTACACGCAGGAATTACAACGGGGCGGTCAAGGTCTACATCCGCAGCCAGCGCTGGGTGAAAGATTGGCCCGCTATCTGCAGAGGTGTCCATGTGGAGGAATTACGCCGGGATGCCCAGGCAGCGATCACCGAAGTCAGAAGATTAGGCATAGAGCGCATGGCAGAATTCGACAACTCGCTGTTGAAACCAGTGATCTGGGATGAAACGCAGATAGAAAAAAAGAAATATATCTGCGACCGTTGTGGTCACGAGATGTATGAAAAGAACTGCAAAGTGACCTGCCCCAACTGTGGCAATCGCTTTGACTGCTCGGATCTGAATATTTATTTTGATTGAGAGGTGTACTGTTCTTACAATACACAACGGATGGCTTCTCTGAAGCTACCCGTTGTAAATCATGTTTGGATCAGAATAGCTCTTGCTGGCGATCCGTCGCAACCTGCAATTTTGAGCGGCAGACAATACAGGTCATAGAACCCGCGCATGACGTTCGAAAGATTTAACCCCTCGATGATTACAATGCCGGCTTTGAGCAGCACCGTATGCGTGGGTACCGAATCTCCATAGGGCGCCACAGAAAGGTAATCTACACCGACGAGCTGTATGCCGCGCTCGACCAGCCACTCTGCCCCGTCTTCCGTGATGGCAACGAAATCCGTCTGGAATTGGGATTCGCCCTTCGCCCAGAGGTGTGAATTACGCGTGCCAAAGAGTACCCGTTTCATCTCGGATGAGACTTCCGTCCGATCCAGCACGTCCGCGGTAATGGCTTCAACCCCATCGGGTAATTGCACAACGTAGCAAGGTCCGGTGAGTATTTCGAGTGGGAGCTTGTCCACGGTTTCGCCGTTATTGAGAAAATGGTATGGCGCATCCACATGCGTGCCGATATGCACACTGGAACTGATACGCGAGACATTATTGTGCGCGCCCTGATCCATGGACTCGAATCGTTCAAGCTCCAGTTTCGGGTCACCGGGCCAGATGGGGAGATGCGGAGAAATTGTCAGAGAGATGTCGTAGATGGTCATGAGGTGCTCCTTGTACACACTGCACAGTCTGGAGTCGCGAACAAATCACGGACTCCAAAAGACTTACGGAGTCGGCGTGCTTGTGGGGGTTCGGCTCGGTGTCCCGGAAAATGGCGGGATTGACATCGGTGTGAGCGTTGGCGTGACCGTGGGAGTCGGAGTCGGGCTGAACGGAATCCATCCGCTGTAAAAAAAATATTCCTGTAAAAAGCCTGCGCGTTCCTGCTCGGTCATCAAACGTGGGCGGGCATAGTCCTCCAGCATGGCGGTGATCAATTCAACGCTGATCAACTTCCCATTGTAGATCACGTAACGGTCGAAGAACACGCGGCGGATGCCGGGCGGCATCCAATCCTGGTCGCCCATCTGGTCGAAGAAAAAATTGCCAAGCCCATAATGGATGAAGGAATCGTTATAGAACTCCATCATCTGAGCGTAATGTGCCTGGCTGCCGCTGACGATCGAGGCGCCGGCGTCTGCCATCAATTGAAAGTCATCCATCTGCTGTGGGCTGGGGCGTGAGTCATAGCTTTCGTTCCACTGGAACGTCGAGATGACCACGTAGCCCTGCGCTTTCAGATCACGTATCGTCTGAGTCAATTCAGGGAATTTACAGGGCGCGGCACCCGGCTGGAGATCTGTAGCCGTGGGGAAGCGCCCCACATCCGGTTTGTTGCAGCCAATGAAGGCGATCCTGTTACCGTTCACCTCAAATAACGCGGGCTTAAGCGAATCCTGCAAATCCAGTCCCCCGCCAAAATACGGCAGGCCTTTTTGTTTATAGATCTCGATCGTTTCCCGCATCCCCGCCGAACCGCGATCAGCAAAATGATTACCGGTCAATTCGACGACGTCAGTCCCAATATCCGTGAGCAGATCGATGTACTTGGGGTCGCTGCAAAACACCAGGGCAACCTGGTTGCCTTTCGGATACGTACAACCTGTGTAGAATGGAACCTCATTGCTTACGTGGGCGATGTCCGCTTCGAGCATCACGTCGCGGATTCGTTCACCGGGATACGTTGTGCCCTTGAGTTCCATCGTCAGCGCGGTGGCGCGGACGAGAGCTGTGACACCGGTCATGATGACGGTTGTCAGCTTATCTGGATCATAGTTAGGAGGGGGAAGGCTGAGAACGGATGATGGAACTTCCTCTTGCGATTGAAGGATCAGATTTACGACGAGAGGATAGCTGGCTAGATCAAAATTCTTGCGGATCGGCGATTGCCCATCAATAGTCAGGACTTTCCATTTTGGTTGCAGCGCGTCAAAGGGGACGATTGCCCAGGACGGCATCTCCGACCAGGCTGTGTCCAGCAGCTGCCCTCCCGGCATGATCTGCGCCGCCCGGGGCGCAGGCTCGCCCCAGAGAGCGTGCAAGGCGGCGTACGTCGATTCATCCATCAATAAGGGCTGTCCTACGAAAGGGGCAGGAGCGATGCCTTCCGCCCACGCACGTTTCAATTCTTCGAGAGACATACCGTCTGTTACGGTAGGGAATGGCGCGACAAGCGCATAGACCAGGGTAACAGAATCATGTACAACTACCGCTTCGGGTGTAGATGTGGCAGTGGGGAGTTGAGCGGATGAAATTTTTGGAAGCGACTTTTGAGGGGTTTGAGGTGAGGCTGACGCTGGTTGCGCTCTGCAGGCAAAAAGAAATAGAGAACC
>DATFHE010000111.1:0-4862 GCA_035248745.1 Anaerolineales bacterium
AGCGGCATCTGCTTCGTCTTCGATGATCAAAACTGTTTTTTGAGGCGATGTCATGAATAGATTTCTTAGAATAACAATAGCATAAGACAAACGAATTCGCAAGAGGATAAACCTGTGATGAGCATAGAGGCTCTCCTGTAAGATTTTTCATCCCACTTCTATCTAGGAGGTAGATGAAATGGAGATGTCTATGAGCGAGCTGGATGATTTTCGTGCAGAAAAAGATGAGTTTTTTCAAACGCACCACCAGAGCCCACTCACGCCGGAACAAAAGCGCACTTTTAAGAGCTTAGCGTATTTTCCGGAAAATGAGGCACTGCGGTTCGAGGTGCAGGTAGAAAAGCTGTTCGACCAACAGCCAATGCAGATGCAAACATCGACAGGTGGTGTGCAGACCTATGTCCGTCATTCGCGTTTTAAGTTTCAGGTGGATGGGGAGGAAGCTGAATTGACGATCTACCAGAATGAGAACGGGTATTTCCTGCCATTCGTTGATTCGCTGGCGGGCAAGGAAACGTACCCTGCCGGGCGCTATCTCGAGCCGGAAGAGTTACATGGCAACCGCTTTCTGGTGGATTTTAATCTGGCTTATAACCCTTATTGTGCCTATAACGAGCTCTGGTCTTGCCCAATCACCCCGCCGGAGAATCGACTGAAAGTTCCGGTGCGTGCGGGGGAGAAGCTGTTTGAGGTTCATTAAGACTCTAAAGGTTAACTGCTGGAGTTTTAAACAAGAACAAAAATGACGGGCTCTAGCCCGTCATTTTTGTTCCTGGCTGGTTTTCTCCAGAACATCCAGAAGCGCTTGATATTCCTCGCAGCACTCTGAGCACATGTCCAGGTGTTCGCGGACCAGTGGCATAAGTTGCGCCGCATCCTTTTGACCCACCTCTCTTTCTACGTATTCGTCGATCCTGGCATAGACTTCGTCGCAGGGAATATCTTCTTCCCGTACGCTTTCGAGAACGCGTAGGAATCCTAGCACAGCCTCATTGGGAGTCTCCTCATGATGGTTGAAGCTGTTTTTGATCTTTTGGATGAGAGTCCGGAGGTTCATAATCTTTGTTTTTGATGGTTAACTGGTGGTCAATCTTACTTTTGCTCAAAAAGGGTAAGGACTTCGTTAGGCGTGATATCTTCCATAGAAAGCCGCCGTTTGAGCCGCAGCCGAGCATCGTGGAGCAGTTTGTAGAGGGCATTGCGGTTTGTCTTGAGCCTGCGTGCGGCATCTTCCATAGGCATATCCTGGACTCCTAATAAGATGAGTGCCTGACGCTGCCGATCCGTTAATTCCTCCTCAATGATGCGGCGTACGCGCGCCATCATATCGGCGCGTTCGGCAGAGGTTTCTGGGCTTGCCTGGGGATCCGCGAGCAGGCCGGGAGGGGGAGGCAAGTCTTCATTCTCGGTGAGCTCATCCAGCGAGGAGTCGCGCCAGCGCTTGCGGCGAAGCTCCGTGAGCGCAATGCGCACAGCGATCTTATGGACCCAGGTTGTGAACTGGCTGCGTCCCTCAAAGGTACTTAACTGGTCCAGCACACGCAGAAGGGTTTCCTGTGTCACTTCTTCGACGAGGGCACTGAATTGTGGTTGATCGGGGGAAAGCCAGCGTGAAAGTGCATAGGGCAGACCCTTTTGAACGATCACGCGCAAATCTTCCAGCGCGGCTTCGCGTGCTGGCCCAGGAGTCGCCAGGTCTGAGATCCAGGCTTCGTTGCTTCTTGTGGGCATATCCGTTGAATTATACCCTTCGGGTCATCATATAAGCCAGAAACGTTGAAACAAAAAACGAGTCTGATCGCTCGTTATCACGGGTTTACATCGCGTTGCATGCTAGCCTTATAAAACAAAATGAGCCTCATCAGCTCATTCTTGTGGGCGCACAGGGACTCGAACCCCGGACTTCTACTGTGTGATAGTAGCGCTCTAACCAACTGAGCTATGCGCCCAAGCGACGCAGATTATAGCGTAGTAGGGGCGACCCGTCAATCTGATGCGGATTCACTTGATTGTTTGGGCGGGTCGCCCTGACCATTTCAAAAATATCTTTATGGCAGTACATCCCAGGGATTAACCCAGGAGGAGATCGCCCGAATCTCAAAGTGCAGATGCGAACCGGTCGAACGACCAGTATTGCCGATTGCGCCAATCACATCTCCCTGACCGACGCTTTGTCCACAGCCTACATTGATCGCGCTCAGATGTGCGTACAGGGACTGGAAATCATTCCCATGATCTACCATGATCATATTCCCGTACCCGTAATTGTTCCAGCCCGCATAGACGACCACGCCTGCATCGGTCGAATAGACGGCTTCTCCGTCATTGCCTGCAATGTCGAGACCCCAGTGGTTGGCGTCGGGGCGATAATCAAAACCGGAAAGGAGATGATTGTTCGACGGCCAAATGAATGCGCCAAACCCAACCGCGCCTCCCGTGACGGGATCACAGGCACCAGGACCCAGCACTCGCGCAGAAGCCGGATTCTCGCGCGTCACTCCCAGAGGAGCGCTCCAGGCGATGAATTCGCGGCGCCCGCCTGGTACCACCAGCCACGTGCCGGGTGCAATATTGGGGTTTGCAAAATCGCCAATCGCCGCAAGGTCCAAATTGTTGGCCGGATAATTGATAATATCCTCCGGTGAAACACCGTAATAAGCGGATATCCCATTCAATCCCTCACCTTGTTGCCATTCGTGATAGGTACCGTCTACAGGTAAGATATTCAGCTCCTGATCCGGCTGAAGAGCGTGCGGGTCGTCCAGCAATACATAATAATTACCCCACAGAACGGTCTCGGGTTTTAGCCCGAACTTTTCTGCAATCCCAAAAATAGTATCCCCCGCGAGGACCGTATACTTAATCACTTCCTGCCGCGGGCGGGACGGGATCGTGGTATGTACATCTGCCAGACGCGGGATTCCGCCAAACGCCATCTCCGCCAGGGGCGTAACGTCTTGGATGCTGGGCACGGGAGCGGTCGATCCTGCTTCGAGGGCATTGGCTGTCTCCCCCGCCGGAGGCTGTGCATAGAAGATTCTTAGTAAGAAGATCACGATACCCAGCAGGAGAATCGAAAGCACCGTGGTGCCTGTCCGCAGCATGGATTCTCCTAACCCGATGCCGACCAGTGTGTTTAAAAGACGGGAAAAAAAGCCGCGAGCTTCGTTGTCCTTCTTTGAGGGGAGTTTATTGTCCATCAATTGCGTTCTCCAGAGCGAGCATCATAACACGGGCGAAAAATAAGCGTCAACCTGCCCTTCTCGACGCTAACCTGACGTTAAGCCTGCGCGCGGCGTACGCCCGGGCTGAGGATGTGCAGCGCTCCAATAGAAATCAGAGAAACCACCCCGCCCATCAGTGCGGCGAGCGGCACGCCCCAATTCTGGGCAAGCCAACCGATGAGCAGGCTTCCAAACGGGGCGACGCCTTGCAGAGCCCACAGATATACACTAAAGACACGTCCGCGCAGTTCGTTGGGTACATTTATCTGGATGAGAGTGTTCATCGAAACCAGTTGCGTGACCGTGCCCCAGCCTATGAATACTAACAGCAGCAGCGAAATGCTTAAGGTAGGCACATACCCCAGAGCGATCAATGGAAAAATGAACGCAATCTGTCCCAGTAGTACCATCTGTCCCTTATTCTGAGAGGAACTCATGTACGCGGCGAGAAGTGCAGCAGTTAGAGCGCCTGCTCCCTGTGCCGCATATAAGAGACTGGTGCGCGCCGCAACGTCTGTCTCGACATCACTGGCTGTTTTAAGAACATCCCGTGCCAGGGCAGGGATCTGTTGGACGAGAGGGAACCCAAAGAATCCCACGATTGCCGCCATGAGGATGATCGTAGCCACCACCGTATCTTTTCGGATATATCCCATCCCATCGCGAAATTCGTCCCCCAGGCTTTTTGTCGCACCTGCAGCGCGTGGCACCCTGTAGCGCGTTTGTATAATGAACAACCCTGCAATTACGAACAGATAGCTGACCCCGTTTGTCAGGAACACACTGCCCTCGGTGCCCGTAGAGGTCAACAGCCAGGAAGCCACGAGAGGCCCAATGACCCGCCCGATATTGAACACCATGGACTGCAAAGCGATGGCACTGGGAAGGGCGTCGCGCCCCGAGAGTTCAACGAGCATAGCTTGCCTGGCAGTGATCTCTACCGCGCTGGCGAGTCCAAACAGGAGTGCCAGTACGCCGATATGCCAGATTTGGACCTGCCCCGAAAAGGTCAAGACCGCGAGCCCGATTGCCTGTAGCGACATAATGGACTGGAAAATAATCACAGTCTTCCGCTTATCCCAACGTTCGACGAGTACGCCGGCTGGTAATGCCAGCAGAAGAGTGGGCAGCGTGGATGCAAAGCCAATCAACCCCAGGTCAAATGGGCGGCCTGAGATCCGGTACGCCAAATAAGGCTGGGCTGTGTTTTGCATCCACGTGCCAATGACCGAGACAAATTGTCCCACCAGGAAAATGGTGAAGTCGCGCGAAGCCAGAGCGGGAAACCGCCGCGCGATGGACGAACGAGTCTCCTGCATCATCTAGCTGGCAGGGACGACCAATTCGGGTTTGTCATTTGCAGGAGTATTAACCAGCGGACTGACCGGATAGGCATCCATCAAGTCCGCGGGGAAAGGTTTGAGCAGGGGTTTGAGCTGGTCGGGCGTCTGCGGCGAGGGGTCCAGCCATCTAGCGTAATCCCGCGGGTGCAGGATCACCGGCATGCGGTTGTGAATGAGATTTGTCAGTTCATTTGGTTCGGTAGTGATGATGGTACACGACTTAACCAGCGAGCCGTCCGGGCTGTTCCACGAGTCCCACAGACCGGCAAACGCAAAGGGCTTGCGGTCTTTCATG
>DATFHE010000112.1:0-3206 GCA_035248745.1 Anaerolineales bacterium
TATTTATCCGATCATTCACCTTAATGAAAAGCGCCTTGTACTATCGACAGGCGCTTTTCATATCCAATTACTTGTCTATACAAATGTTCATCTACCCCAAATGCATCGGCATAATTACATGCAGGAACTGATCATCGCCCACAGGCTTGACGACGCCCGGCGCATTGGGGGCAGAGGTTTCCAACGCGACGTTCGGCGTACGAATCACTTCGAGAGCCTCACGCAGGAATTTGACGTTAAACGCGATCAGCAAACCGCTGCCATCAACCGTCGCTTCGACGATCGTTTCGTTCTTGCCGGTCTCTTCTGACGTAGCGGAAATTTCCACTTCGCTGGGCTGCATTTCGCTCTGCGCACTTTTGATATTCAAACGCGCCACGTTTGAACCCTCGCGGGCGAAGATCTCTGCCTGTTTGCAGGCTTTCAACAGAGAGGACGTGGAAACCAGCGTGCGTGACTTATACGAGCGCGGGATGATCTGTTGAAAATCGGGGAACGTCCCATCGATCAACTGCGATACCACTTCCACGTCCTTCACCCGGAAGACGACCTGCCCACGTCCCTTGGGCATGACCATGTAAATCGGTTCTTCACTATCCGTCGCGACGCGCGCCAGTTCCTTCAACGCTTGCGCAGGGACGATCGCGGAAATGGGAGTTGGCGAAGGCGTGGAAAGAACTGCCTTGCGGACGGAGAGCCGAAATCCATCGGCGGCAGCCATGGTCAGTTTGTCCTGATCCACCTGCACAAGCACACCCATCAACACGGGCCGCGCCTCGTCGGAAGAGGCGGCGAACGCCACCTGGTGAATCATCTCACGGAAATCACCCACGTTGATCTGTACCGCGCCCTCGAAATCAGGCACAGGCATGGGTGGGAATTCCTGCGAGTCGATACATTTGATGTCGTTTGTAGAAGTGCCGCCGCGTACATTCAGCGTCTGCGTGGAGGGGTCAAGCTTCAATAAGACCTGATCGACCGGCAATGTGCTTACCAGGTCGGAGAACGTGCGGGCAGGTACAGTAGTGGAGCCTTCTTCGTCGATACGCGCGGGAATCCAACAGGTGATGCCCATCTCAAGGTTTGTTGCCGAAAGCCGCAGGCGGCCTTCGTCCGAAGCGATCAATATATTGGCAAGCACAGGCAAAGTACTGCGCGGCGAAACAGCCTTAGCAACAGTACCAAGACCACGAGTAAGATTTTCTTGAAGGACAGTTACTTTCATGTCACGGCTCCTCAGTCATGTAAGTCAGTGTATTTCAATTTTACATCAATGCCATGGCGCGTCACCTTAAACTATCTGACAACTAGCGATATACCGAACACCAATACTATGAACAACAGCTGCAACATAAACAACGCCGCGAAGACATACACAAGGACCGTCCATGCCGAACGACCCATCCGTCCTTTGCGCACTTCCTGCCCTTCTGCCAGTTGTTGAATCGATTGCGCCGCCTGGGCCGCGTCGTCTGTCCAGACGATATCTTTCGCGTCGCTCTCGATGATAATCCGCTGTCCGTTAAACGACCGGATCCACTCCGGCGCGGCCACCGCTACATCTCCGCTCAGAAGGATCGCGTTGAAGTCTCCGCTGGGTTTGACATTAGGGCTTGTGATCGCCACCTGCACCTTCGAGCCGAGTTTTAGTAAGGCAGCACGGACGGATTCCACAAAACCATTCCCGGAATCGACAACTACAACTGAATATCCGCTTTGCTTATCGGCTAATACATCTGCTGTGGACGCGCCATCCATGCGCAGGGCATTTAGGTGATACATTAGCACAACGCCAAACAGAAGGAGCAGTTGAAGGAAATTCAAGAGCTCATTCACAAAGTTGCTGCCTGTCACACCTTCAAGCGCAGCACGAATCAATAAATTGACCAGCCCGACTGCGGTCCCCATGCCACCAATGACTGCCACAAATATAACAAGATAAAGATATGCCTTGCGTATGAGAGACCGGCGCGCGTGATCGCCCATTTCCCCCGACTTCATAGCGTCCGCCTGCATGGGTCGCCACATGGTCAGCCAGAGAGGCAATCCCACAATTAGGGAGGAAAGCGATGTAGCAAGCGTTCCACGTGTGGAATCGTTCATCAAGATGCTTGTGCCTGTGACCGTATCGATAATGAATGCAAAAAGTGTGGCAACACCTATGAACGCCACAACCAGCCCGAGACCGGCAAGGATGTAATTATAGAGCCGCTTTATGGAAGCCTGGCGGACCCTGTTGCCGACGGCTTCGATATGGCGGTTTAACCAATATCCATAGTACGCCCACACCAATCCAAGCGGCAGGCCAATGGAAACCGGTCCGCCAATTTGCTGGACGAAATCGCGCAATGTCCAATCGACACCGAGCAGCCATGTGACGATGGCGTTCACCACTATCGAAGCCGTTGTAATGACCGTGATCACGCCACCGAGGGCA
The DNA here is from genome assembly GCA_035248745.1 of Anaerolineales bacterium. Classification (GTDB taxonomy): domain Bacteria; phylum Chloroflexota; class Anaerolineae; order Anaerolineales; family Villigracilaceae; genus Defluviilinea. The sequence continues at coordinate 2,438 of DATFHE010000112.1, forward strand.
AGCAGATACAGAATGGTAAGCCGGAGAGTCGAGCCCATCTCCGCAGGGTCAGCCAGCGACTCCTGAATGATCTTCCAGGAATAGACCCAGATTGGCGTTCCTACAACGAGCAATGCCACACCATTGATGAATACTTCGCGCCCGAGTTCTCCCAGGAGATCACCAGGAATGTATAGAAGGAATCGTAAGATCTGCTGCGCCCCGAAGACGGTCATCAACAAACCATAGAGCATCCAGAGATAGCGATACAGGCGGCGGACTTCCGTGAAGTTCTCCCGATCTGGAAGCGTCATCCATTCTCTGCGCAGAATGTTCCAAAAGTACGCGGCAACGATCCCATTCATGACGATGGCGATGAAATTATCGGCAAGGGTCTGCTCACGGAAAAGACTGAACGCGCGTCCTGTCTCCAGCCCTGCGCTATGGATCAAGACACGGTCAATGAAGGAGAGCAGGTTTTGTACCACGGGAATGAGGGTGGCAAGCAATATCGCATAGAAGAAGACAGCACGCAGCGTAGTCGACTTTTCTTCTTCCTCGCGCGCGGCAGCACGCTGGACCCACAGCCAGTGGACCAGAAAGATCGGCACGCCGACCAGGATCAGTGCCAGGGCCTGCGCGAGCGTGCCGGCCCCGCCGGAGATGGCGTCATCGGCAACCGAACGCAGCAAGCCAACCAGCCCCCACAAAACCACTTCGATACTGATCAAAGCTACCAGGTAAAAATATAAGCGGCGGATGGATTTCACGATGACATTCCTTTTATTGG
>DATFHE010000113.1:0-6625 GCA_035248745.1 Anaerolineales bacterium
AGTCGCAGAACGGCAAAAACAGATTGGCGATATCCTGTTACTCTCCGAAGAGATTCGTAATCCCTTGATCAAGGAAGAGGCGATTGGCGAAGCCGGCCTGGCGCTCAAGAATATGGGACGCCACGAGCTGGCACTGGTCCAGTATCGCAAGGGATTGGAAGTCAACCCGAGGAACCTGCTCTTCCGTCGTGAGGAGGCATTCCACCTCAACCGCCTGAACAAGGTGAATGAAGCGATCATCAAGATCGAAAATCTGCTGGAAGAGACGCCGCACGATACGGAAACCGTTGCGCTGCTGGGTCGCATTTACAAGGAGATGTGGCTCGAATCCTGGAAGTGGATCGAGGACAAGAAGCTGCGCCTGCAAAACGCCTTCGACTCGTATCACTGGCTGCTCAAATCTTTCCAGACCTACCTGCGGGGCTACCGCCTGGATCTGGATGAGATCTATCCAGGTATCAACGCTCTCACCCTCGGAACAATCCTGATCTACCTGGCAGATCAATTCGAAGACAAAACCCAACCGGACCCTGAGATCCAGGAGGTTCGGGCGTTGTTAAGCAGTTTACGCGGTTCGCTGGTCTTCGCCCTGGAAGCAAAGACAAAGGCTGAGAATGCGGACTACTGGACGTTCATCTCGCGGGGCGAGTTATTGCTCCTCACTGCCGAAGTCACCCAGCAGGTCGCACGCGCCTATCGCAAGGCGCTAACTGCCTCACGCGGCAACCAATTCCGCCTGCAATCGTCGCTGGGGCAATTGGAAATCCTGCGTGCACTCGATATACGGGGAGAATTCGTGCAGGCTGGTATCGACGTCATCCAGGAAGAGTTGAAGCGCATCCGCAGGGAGGTCTACGGGGAGGACGAAGACAGTACGTCCGATACATCCCCACAGCAGGAAGGCATGGTGTTCCTGTTTACGGGCTATATGGTCAACAGAGATCGGAAACAGGAAGATCAATTCCCTCCGAAGAGGGAAGATGAGATCAAAGCAGCCATTGACGCCCTGCTCGATAAGTATCATGCCGGTCCCGACGATCTTGCCGTCACAACAGGCATGGATGCAGGCAGCGAGATTCTCTTTGTGGAAAGCTGTGTGGAGCGCGGAGTTCCCGTCCAGGCATATTTCCCCTTATTCGAAGGACCGTACGTGAGGGAATTTGTCAGCCCGGGCGGCGATGGCTGGCAGGAACGATTCTATAAACTGCGCAATGATCCTCTCGTGAGTGAGTTCTATCAGCCCGACTGTGTCGGGCTGCCCAAAGCTGGCGATAACGTCCACGAACGCAATAACCGCTGGGCGCTATATTCCGCCCTGAGCCGCGGCATAGACAAAGTCCGGCTCATCGCGTTATGGGACGGTAAAGCCGAAGCCCCCAGGGATTTGGATGACCGCCTGGTGAGGCACATGGTAGATTTGATGCGCGACATGGGCGGCATCGTCGAGCAGATCAATCCCGCCAAGCTGACGCGTCCGCTTAGAAGCAATCCTGCTTCCAATGGCACCCCTCCGAAGAAGCGACGGAAGAAATAACCCCAGGCGTTCAAAAACCGGAGAAATAAAAATGCCCGCCGATCAATCGGCGGGCACCATTACATCCTTGATCTTTTCTTTGGGATACGGCCAGATTTCCCCTTTGATCCCCTTCGCCAGATAGAAATCTCCAGCTTTCACCGTCTCATCCCCTTCCAGCGATACAACGGTCACTTCCTGGTCCGGGTCACCGGTGATATCCGTCAATGGAACAAGAAGCGTAATGGCTTTCTTGACACAATACCCCGGGCGGACGATTACGTAACTCTCCTCAAAGATAACCGGATCGATAGCCCAATAATCATCGGGCGTCTCAACTTCGCTGACTAGAAAATCACCCTTGCGTGCGGTCAGGTGCGTACCCCAGGGGGTGTCGATCTCCAAGGTTTGCGATTCCTCTGGCATGGGAAAAAATGGAACCACGCGCCGTTCCACTTTGCTGCGATAGGGTTTGAAGTTAAGCGTTTCCAAAATGGAATCGCTCGAAGTAATGACAAGCGGCTCACTCTTAATCTTCATAATGGGCATTCTACCATAAGGATAAGCGTTCGAGTTTCAGGTGTGGATGCCTCATTAAGTTCTTAAGATACTCAAACCAAAGCGCTAAAATCACACCCGGAACTCGCCGTGCAAGGCATTTAAGAAGGTATTAAGAAAACAATGTGCACGGATTATGGTGTGTTGTAAAGCCTCCCTGCGTATGCTATAACTGTGAACAATTATGTTTTGGAGGTAACTGTATGAGAGAATCGCTCCGTCGAGTTTTCGTTTCTCTGTTCATTGCAGGCATGCTGCTGGCTTGTTCTCTTACGATGCCTGGCGTAACATCTCCCGAGCCCAGCGTGGAGAACCCGTACCGCTACGATGATCTGCCAAATCGTGTAAACGAAAGCGCCGCCATTGCCGAGTATCGAGCCATTTCTACATGGAATAAGCTGGATATCACGTATGCGTTCGTCAATGGGACGAACCAGATCAATGGAGATGTGGAACGTGATCTCATCCGCCGCGCCTTTGCTCTATGGGCAGGGCAAACGGAGTTGACCTTCACGGAAGCAACCGAAAACACTGCAGACATCGTGATTGGATGGGCAGTAGGAGATCATGGAGATGGCGATCCGTTCGATGGACCAGGGGATGTGCTGGCGCATGCCTCGTTCCCAAATCCATACGACAACAGCCAGGTGTTCCTGCACTTCGACGACGATGAGCGCTGGGTGGATAGTGACACGCGCAACGTGGACCTGCTGACCGTCGCTGCGCATGAGATCGGGCACACGCTGGGTCTGGCGCACAGTGGCGAGCCGAACGCCCTGATGTTCCCCAGTTATAGCGGACCCCATCGCTTTCTCGATGAGGATGATATCGCCGGCGTGCAATCCCTTTACGGAGTAGGCAGCGCGCCGGAACCCGCCCCCGAAGCCCCGCCTGAGAATGCAACTCCTCCGCCCGCCGCGGGTCAGGACTCGGATGCGGACGGCATCAGTGACGATGATGAAGTTCTTGTAACCGGGACGGACGCGAACAACCCCGATAGCGATAACGATGGCCTGGTGGATGGTGTGGAAGTTGCCAACCGCATGAACCCGCTGGACCCCGATATGGATAAAGATGGTGTGCCCGATGGACAGGAAGTGAACCAGGGCACAGACCCGTTCTTCCCCGAGCAGGCAGATGTGCCGGAAGACCTTGAAAATCAGGTCAGCGAGTTTCTCACGCGCGCCATTGAGTTGCAGATCGAAGCCTACCGAAATGGAGATGCGTCTATTGCTGCGCCCATCATGCAGGGAGCTATTCTCGAGAGCCTCACTGCGGAGATCAACTCCCTGAATCAGCAGGGATTGGTCTCCCTTTCCGAGATTGATTACTACGAGAGCTATATCGATGACATTCGCGTGGTGAACAACGCGCAGATCGAAGTCGATACCTGCGAAGTCTGGTCGACGGACACGTATCGCCTTTCAGACAGCCAGCTGGTAGACAGCCAGGGTCCTTCACTGCTGCCGCAAACGATTACGATACAACTACTGGATGGCAACTGGTATATCACCACGGTCGAGTTTCTCAACGCACCTGCATTTTGCAGTTAGATACGGGTTCATCCGGCATTTCCACAGGGACTGCCGGATGAACCCATAATTCCCTCCATGGGCAAACTCATCGCAATCGTCGGTGCCAGCGGTGTTGGAAAAACGACACTTGTCCGCGCTCTTGCCAGGGCATTCCCACCTGCCCTCCCGACGGAGCACCGGGACAATGTGAGCGGCGTCGAAGGGTTTCAGACCGCGTATGAAGGGCATGCCGAACGACCCTTTCAGACTCTCCTCCAGGAGAATCCACGCTACGCGCTGGCAAACCAGATCGATTATTTGCTCGAGTGTGCGCAACAGGAAAAACAGCTGCGTGCTTCCCCGCAAATGGGATTGATGGATGGCGGGCTGGATCTCAATTTTCATGGCTTTACTCGTCTCTTTCACCGGCGCGGTTTACTCACGGATTCCGAGCTGGGTCTCTGCCGTCGCCTGTATAACTTCCTGCGTGAGACCCTGCCACCTCCGGAACTCTTTGTTCGCCTGTGCGCGCAGGAAAGCACAGTAGCAAACCGCCTCGCCGCGCGTGAGCGTATCAACATTGCCCGCGCAGAAGATACTGCGCTGTTCAACGCCCTTCTGGAGGAATGGCTCGCATCCATCCCGCCTGATCAGGTGTTAGAAATAGATGTCTCCCAGGAAACAAGCGACTATGAGCGGAGTGTAGGCATTATTTTGAGCAAGCTTCGTGCGAGCGAAGGTTGAGTGAAACCTGGCGATCACGGTCGAAAGCAGGTCACTCGCTCAAGGCTGAGGAACCCTATCACGGAAGGAGTAATGCAATGCGACCTATTAAAGCAGCCCTGGTTTTCGTGGGGATCCTCCAGCTCATTCTTGCGGCTGGGTTCTTTTTCCAGCAGTCCTGGGCAATATCTCTCTGGCCCGTGCCGGATACGCCTCTCTCGTATGCGTTCATCGCCTCCATTCTGGCGGGCAGTGCGGCGCCGCTGATCTGGATTGGGCTTTCCGAACAATTCGGCGGGCTGGCAGGGTATGGACTGAGTTTCGGCATCATGTACGCTGGAATGGCGCTGTCTGCCTTGCTCTTTTACCTTCAAATGCAGCAGCCTGCGCTCCTGTGGTTTGCACTGGTCTTAGGCGTCGCGGCAACGCTCTGTGCAGCCCTATACGTCCGCACACGGAATCATATACAGAACAGCCAGCCGACACCGCAGATTGTACGCCTTGCCTTCATCGCGGAAGTGCTCGTCCTCGCCGGCGCAGGGGTATTGTTGCTGCTAAAAGTCCCCAACACGCTGCCCTGGAACCTCAGCCCGGAATCGTCCGTATTATATGGGTGGGTATTTCTTGGGCTGGCGTTTTACTATCTGTATGCCGTCCTCCATCCACAGTGGATTCACGCACTGGGTCCGTTGCTGGGCTTTCTGGTGTACGACCTGGTCCTGTTCTCGCCGCTCTTCGCCCGTTTTGGCAACCTGCAGCCGGAACATATCCTCGGGCAGGTGGCGGCTTCAGCCATTATTATCTTCAGTGCAGCGCTTGGTGTGTATTATTTATTCGTAAACCCCGCAACCCGTATGGGAGGAGAGTCGGGGCTCCGAAGGAGTTGACCCATGAAGAAAAAGCTAATACTCGTTCTTTCTATCCTGTTCCTGTCTGCCTGTCTCCCCGCTGGACCAAACGAGAACAGAGCTGCCACCCAGGAGGCTCTTAATAACGCCGCAACGCAGACCGCCGCCTTATCAACAGCGACGCCCGCTGCGCACGTCACACCGACCACAACCGTACCGCCTCTGCCTCTCCCTTCGGACATCGCAACGTTATCAGCCCAGCTCCCGCAGGGACAGGCACAGTTTCTCGCCTATATTCGCGATGGACACCTCTTCGTCACCGATATGACAAATGGTGTGCAGGGCGGCACCATGCAATACACCGTCGCCGGCGAAAGCGATCAGGTGACGGATCTTGTCTGGTCGCCTTCTGGCGAGTTTATAGCATTCGTTTCCGTTGCTACCGGCACGCCGCACATCTTCTATACGTTTGCCCTGGGTCAAGGCTCGCCTACGGATCTCGGTCCGGGCAGCGCGCCTGCCTGGTCACCGGATAGCACCTCGATCGCGTTCATAGGTGGGACATTTCCGAATGACAACATCTCGGTGACAACGATTGAGAATCCTTCCCCCCGTCCATTGACGTTTGAACCGAACTATGCCTGGGGGCGTCCCGCGTTCACGCCCGATGGAAGCTCTCTGATCGTCGCCGGCACGGACCGAAACAATATGGGCGCGCAGGGCAACACATCATTCCTGCTGGACTCTCTGGCACTGGATGGGAGCGGCACACGCCTGCCTCTGCCCGGTGCAACGCCATTAGATGGAGCGAGACTTCCCTACGACCTGGTCTTCTCTCCAGATGGCACGAAACTCGCCTTCTCCACCTCCTTTCATCTGAGCGCATGCGCTTCGCCCGGCGCGTATTACGTGAGCAATGCAGATGGCAGCAACCGCCAGGAACTCATTAGCCCATCCCTGCGAGCCGCGATTGACCCCAACCAGGAACATTATCATGTAGGCTTGAGCTATGCCTGGAGCCCGGCCAGTGACGGCATCGTCGCCCTGGGAAATGTCGTCGATTGCAACCTGAATAGCCCCAATCCGGGTCAGGTGATCGCGGGACCCCAGATGTCGACCATCGGACTCGATGGGAGCGAGGGACTTGTCATCCCCGGATTCTTCTACGGCATCAGCATGGACCGCGCTGGCACGCTCATCGCTGCTTCACGCCACGAGGACGGGTTTCAGGATCTCACTCCCATTGTGGAAATCTACTCCGCGCAGACGGGGCAGCTCGTCCTGTCGCTGGGACCGGGGAGCAACCCGCAGTTTCAGCCATAAAGAACGCATCAGGTTTCCATCGATGAGCGAAACGATCTCCATTCGCCAGCTTGACCGGCGTGACCGGGAAGCATACTTTACGCTCCGGCTGCGTGGGTTGGAGGCGTACCCACAGGCATTTGCCACCTCGGCAGAAGAGTGGAGGA
>DATFHE010000114.1:0-2336 GCA_035248745.1 Anaerolineales bacterium
GAGAAAGGCTTAAGCACTTCTACATGCCGCAGGACGGGAAAGGGGACCGTGAGAATGGCATAGTCGCCGCGGGCTTCGAAACGGCCGACACGCGTCTGGTAATGGATGACTACTTCGTCAGGAGTTTGATCGATAGCGACCATCCGCGCCCCGTAGCGAATGCGGTGTCCGAGTGCGGGGAGAAAAGCGCAGGGAAGGTTGTCCGCCCCACCGGCGATCTGGCACATGTTCGTGTAATAGTTCCCGCCGTCCTCGCGGAATAATTCCAGGAACGAAGAGTTCATCATGGCTTCCTGGTTGTTGAGCAAGCCGAACATCTCGATCATGCCTTCCGACCAGCCTTTCAGTTCCAGAAACTCGCGAACGGAATACTGGTCATATTCGGCGTAGATCTGTTCCCAGCCTGCCTCGCCCTCCTTTTCAATTTTCTCTACAAGCGGACGAATCGTTTGTTCCCAATAGAAACCGGAGAGTTTGCCTTTTTCCACTTCGGAGACTTCAAACCCTAGTAATTCGGGGTCCGCCTGCACTTCCGCCAGGCGGCGCTTGATGCCACCAACATACACATGCGCCTGCGGATTCCCCATGACGAACTCACAGGTCGGTAAACCAAATTTGTCAATGTATGCCATCGTCAATTCATGCGAACGCGGGATGCGCATGGCGCCCGCTTCTCCATAAAGACCGCGCGCAAATGGCTCACGCATGGTATAGATCCGCCCGCCGACGCGGTGCTGCGCCTCGAGAACCAGTGGCTCGTGCCCTGCCTCGAGCAGTTCGTAGGCGGCAGATAACCCTGCCAGCCCGGCGCCAACGATAATCACTTTTTTGCGTCTTTGACTTTCAAAATTTTTGGCAATCCCCGTTCGGACGACGTTCACATACTCTGGAATGGAGTGTTCTGTCTGCATGGCGACCTCACCAAGTAGGATGAATTACTTACAAATGATCTGACTACGCGAAGATGATCTAGAATTAGTCGATTCTCCTGCTCATCATTATTGACTTGACGAAGATATGACGTTTATGTAACAATCATTGCCGTTAGACTCCAGAAAATACCACAAACAGAGCAAGAATCGGGTCGGCAGACGTAATAAATGTTCATAGAATATTGTCGAAAGGAGAACCTATGAACATGCAAACGGATTTTAGACAATCCTCCGAAGATTACCTGCGGATCGAGCAGGCGATCCTGTACCTTGAAAGGTATTATAAAGAACAGCCCGAGCTTGGGGAGGTTGCGGCGAATATCGGCTTGAGTGAATATCATTTTCAACGATTATTCACCCGCTGGGCAGGTGTCAGTCCAAAGCGCTTCATACAGTTTCTGACGAAGGAAGGCGCGAAGAGTTTGCTTGACCAGTCTGAGAATCTGCTGGATACGACGCATCAAGTCGGGCTATCGAGCCTGGGGCGCTTGCACGATCTGTTTGTCACCGCGGAAGCTATGACGCCAGGTGAGTACAAATCGCGCGGCGCGGGCGTCACGATTCGCTACGGGATCCATCCCACGCCATTCGGCAAATGCCTGATCGCGACCACGGAACGCGGCATCTGCCATCTCAGTTTTGTGCAGACAAGCGAAGCAGTCCCACAGACCAGCGAAGGTGATGCCATTGATCACCTCGTCGCAGACTGGAAGCAGGCAAAGCTGATCGAGGACCACAAATCGACAGTACACCTGATCGAGCCAATCTTTGACTTGCGTTACAGCCGTCGCGGGAAGCCGTTGAACGTCCACCTGCGCGGCACGAATTTCCAGCTAAAAGTGTGGGAAGCGCTGCTGCACATTCCCGCAGGTGAGGTCACGACGTATGCAGGGATCGCTTCCAGGATCGGTAACCCGAACGCGACCAGGGCAGTTGGGACGGCAGTTGGCCACAATCCCATTGCCGTGCTGATCCCCTGTCACCGGGTGATCCGCAAGGTCGGTGAGTTCGGAAATTATCGCTATGGCGCGCTGCGGAAGAAAGCACTGCTGGCACGCGAGTATGAGTATTCGGTGGCTGAATAAGCACAACCTCTCCCCTCTCGCTGGAGGGAGAGTGGAATTATGGAGAAGAATGAAAACAAAACTTTGGATTGCTTTACTGGCACTGTATATCGTTTGGGGATCTACATATCTGGCGATTCGTTTTGCAGTGGAAACCATACCGCCGTTCATGCATGCATCGTTGCGGTTTTTGATCTCGGGCGCGATCCTGTATGTCTGGCGACGCCTGGCGGGTGATCCTGCACCCACCTTGGGGAACTGGAAATCTACGGCGATCGTGGGGACGGCACTCCTGCTTGGAGGCAATGGGCTCGTTGCCTGGGCGGAGCAAACGGTGCCA
>DATFHE010000115.1:0-4210 GCA_035248745.1 Anaerolineales bacterium
AATCACTTCTTTCCAGGCAGTGCTAATTAGTGTCTATGAGCGCGAAACAGGAATGCTGCGCCGCATGACCGGTGTAGGCTTCCCACCCGATACTCTGAATGAACTGATGTCGCGCAAGCAGCCGCTTTCGAGCATTCAGCAAATGCTGAAGCCGCAGTTCCGCATTAGCCGCTCTTACTTCATCCCTGTGGATGAGGCGCCGATCATTCCGGCAGATGTTCATATGGTCACGCTGGAGTTGGATGAGACAACAGGTAAGTCCGTGAACACCTGGGACCCCGACGATTTCCTGATCATTCCCCTCGAAGATGATGATGGTACACCACTAGGCTTGATAAGTTTTGATGCGCCGCGCGATGGGTTACGGCCCGATCGCGCCACGATTGAGGCGCTCGAAATTTTTGCGTCACAAGCCTCACTTGCCATTGTCAACTATTTGCGTTTTGCTGAACTTCGCGCAAAGGTAGATTCTCTGAACTCCGGTCTGCAGAGACAACAGCGGCTGATTAGCCTGACGCAAAACGATTTGCCGATTTTACTCCGCAAGGACCTTGACCAGACCATTGCCATACAAAACTTGAGTCAACGAAGCCAACGCGTCCGAGCCGGGCTTGCCATTACGGAGTCGGTGAGCCGTCAATTGGATGCCTCTTCGGCGCTGCAGGCGTTAGGGCGTGAGACCCTGACCCAGCTAGGGATGTCTGTCGCGATGGTCGCCGAATCAACTCACGAAGGTCCGCGGCTCATTCATATCATGGGAAACCTGCCGCGCGCTACCAGCCCGGAGGCTCTGTTTGGGCAGCGGAATCCGCTGCGGGCTTGTCTGCAGAGCGGCGAAGCCATCCTGATCTCGAATCTGGATGAAGACTTGGAGTGGCGGGAGACGCCGCTTTTATCAGCGCTGCGTGCCAAATCATTGATCTGCCTGCCGATTCGCATCGATAAGAAAGCAGTTGCCGCCATGCTGGCGGTCAGCCCTGAACCCATGCCAGCATTTACAGAGGAAGATCTGCAAGTGTATTATCAGATCGCGCGCCAAACGTCTGTGATCTTACAAAATATCTCCCTGTTGAACGAGACGCGCCGCCGCCTGCAGGAAGTAAACCTACTGCTGGATTTCAGCCGGCAATTGCGCGGTCTGGATTCGGAACGGATAGTACGAGCGTTGCTGGAAAGTGCCAGACGTGCCCTGTACGCTGCACACGCGGGTGTGGTGTTGATCTGGGATGAGCATGCCGGACAGTTAGTCCCGAAATCAGTTTCCGGTTATGCCGACAATGAAACGATGAAACGCATTATGTATCACCCGGGTGAATCGCTTCCCGGGCAGGTGTTTGAGACTCACAAATCTCTGCGCGTAGATGAAGTTCAGTTTACACGTGACTATAGTTTTTCTACAGAAGAATTATTGTTATATCGTCAGGCAACTGGTGGGCGTTTGCCTGTTTCCACCCTGCTCATCCCCATTCAATCCGGAGAACAATCTGTGGGCGTTCTGGTGTTGGATAATTTCAATACCGCCGCTGCCTTTACTCCCGAAGATGAAACCCTGCTCTTATCGCTTGCCCAGCAGGTGGGACTATCTCTCCAAAATGTCCGTCTGGTGCAAACTACTCAGGAGCGCGCAGCTCAACTGGAAGCGCTCACGAATGCTGCCACAACGTTCACGGCAAGCCTGGAAAGTGAGCAATTGGTTGCCTCCCTGCTCGATCAACTGGAGCCGGTTCTTCGGTACGACACAGCTACACTATGGTTGCGCCAGAAAGACCGTCTGATCGTGGCTGCCGCGCGCGGCTTTCCAGACACGGAACGCCGCCTGGGCTTGACCATTGCCGTGGAGGACAGCGCCCTGTTCAAGGAAATGATTCGTACCGGGCACGGGATCCTGGTCGGTGATGTGCGACAGGACCCGCGCTTCCCGCCGCTCGAAGCGCCTCGACTTTCGTGGCTGGGGATGCCCTTGATTTCGAAGAATGAGGTCATTGGTGTGCTGGCGCTCGAGAAATGGCAGTCGCACTTCTATAGCCGGGAGCACGTGCAGGTAGGGACTACCTTTGCCAGCCAGGCGGCAGTGGCGTTGGAAAATGCGCGCTTGTTCAAGGACAGTCTCAGCCGCGCCAGCGAACTGGATCAGCGTTCTCAGCGCCTTGCCCTTTTGAATCGCTTTTCCTCCGCTCTGAGCGGTTTGCTCGATGAAGGCAAAATTCTGCAGTTGACCGCTCAGGAATTAATCGATGCCTTGAACGCTACAAGCGCCTCGGTCGTGATGTTCGAACGAGGTGCCGCGATCTGGAAGTATTCGCTGCCAGCGCCCAGCCACAGCCTTCCCCAACAACTCCCTGATGCACCGATTTTCCATAGACTGCAGGAGTCGCTCGGCGTGTTTGCCACCGACTCTGTCGCGACAGAAGCCGACCTGGCTCCCTTACAGAGCTTCCTGGGAGAAGAAACGCGATCGCTACTGATTCTTCCCCTTGTGAGCAGCGGTATTCTGCGCGCCCTGATATTTATCCATCAAGATCATGCGATGCGCTTTAGCCTTACAGAGATCGAGCTGGCGCGCACGCTCACCAATCAGGCATCGATTGCTTTGGAGAACGCCCGGCTGTACCAATCCACGCTTTCCACGGCAGAGCGCTTCTCTATTCTGAACCGGGCAAGCTATCAGGTAAGCACCAACCTGGACCCGGAACAGATCTACGTGGCGGTTCATAGAGCAGCGCAGCGCTTAATGCCCGTTGAGTCGTTTGTGATTAGCTTGCTGGACGAAGAGACTGATGAGATCGAAGGTGTCTACCTTGTGGACGATGACGCACGAACACCGATCACCCGCATCCCGCGTGATCAAGGCTTAAGTGGTCAGGTGATTGCCTCAGGGCAGCCATTATTGTTGCAGGGCGCCGAAACCGTGGAAGAAATGGACAGTGTTATCTATGGAAAGCCCGATACGCCGCAATCGATTCTCGCTGTGCCTATGATGTTGAGCGGCAGAACCATCGGTATGCTTTCTGCCCAAAGTTATCATCCGAACGTCTATACAGGGGAGGACCTGCAGATTCTCAGCACGCTGGCAAATCAGGCAGCGGTCGCTATTCAAAACGGACGTTTATTCAACGAAACGGAACGTCTGGCACGTGAATTAGAAAGACGCGTGGTCGAACGCACGGCACAGTTGCAGCGTGAGCAGCAGAACACCGAGACACTTTTGCGAATTCTCACAGAGGTCTCTTCCAGCCTCGACCTGGATCGTGCGTTGAACCGTACGCTGGCATTGCTCAACGATGCGATTGGCGCGGAACAGGGCACCATCATGCTCTTGAACGCAGACGATAACCTCTTACATTACCGTGCAGGGTATGGGTACCTCACAGACAAAGTTGCCGGAGGCGGATGCAGCTTCAGGCTCAAGATTGGTGAAGGCCTGGCGGGATGGGTCGTCGAGCGCCGGGAGCCTGTCCTCATCAATGACCTGCATCAGGATCTGCGTTGGGTGAGGTCGAGCATGTCCTCCATGGAGCATCGGAGTGCAATCGCCATGCCGTTACTGGTCGCTGAAGATGTGATTGGCGTCCTGATGGTGTTTCATCGCAAGCCAAGTTATTTCAGCCCCGAGCTCTTGAATATGGTCAAGGCTATCGCGGGGCAGGTTGCTGTCTCTATCAATAATGCACATTTGTATGAACTGATCCGTGATCAGGCAGAGCGATTGGGAAATATGCTGCGGCGTGAGCAGGAAGATGCCAGCCGCTCGCAAGCCATCCTCGAGGCTGTAGCAGACGGCGTGCTGGTTACGGGTCCGAGTAATCGCATTTCGTTTATTAACCAGTCTGCTGCCCAGATTCTGGATCTTGAGCCTGGTCGCGTTATTGGTCAGTCTTTAGATGTCTTCGGCGGTCTGTTTGGAAAATCCGCCGGGACATGGATGGAAACGATCCGGAACTGGTCCGAGAGTCCCGTTGCCTATGAGGCAGGTGAGACCTTCGCGGAACAACTGGACCTGGAAAACGGTCGTATTGTATTGGTGCACCTTGCACCGGTCATCTTCCAGAATGATTTCCTTGGGACAGTTTCTATTTTCCGCGACATTACCCACGAGGTCGAAGTGGACCGCTTGAAGTCTGAATTTGTGGCAACGGTGAGTCATGAACTTCGCACACCGATGACGTCTATCCGCGGCTATGTAGATGTGCTTCTGATGGGCGCCGCTGGC
>DATFHE010000116.1:0-4695 GCA_035248745.1 Anaerolineales bacterium
GTCCGCCCGCTGGTGGTCTTCAACCCACTGACCTGGCCTGTCAGGGCAAATATCGAAATCGAATCGTCGCGCTTGAAATCCGAGATGTCTCTCGCGGACGAGTCAGGTAATGTGGTCCCACACCAGGCGGCGCAATCGACCACAACCGCAGGTCGTGACCGCCTTTGTTTCACAGCAGACCTGCCTGCCCTCGGCTATCGTACATATCGTTTACTCATCTCTTCAGAGAAGGAACGAAAGGACGAGCTGCAAGCCAGGTTGCAGGCATCTGACAACGTTCTGGAAAGCGATCGCTTCCGCCTGGAGTTTGACTCGCTGACCGGCTATATCACCAGCCTGCGCGACAATCAGGAGGAGGTAGAAGTGTTCTCGGGTCCGGCGGCTTTGCCCGTCGTACTAGATGACCCGGCGGATACCTGGGGACATAACGTCTACAAATGGGACAAAGTCGAAGGTTTCTTTCAAGCGGAGTCCGTCCGGTTGGTGGAACACGGTCCTGTCCGGTCGGTCATACGCGTCACAAGTCGTTATGGTTCTTCCCGATTGGTCCAGGATTTTGCCATGTATCCTGATCGGGAACAAATCGATGTCAGCGTGATGGTGGACTGGCATGAACAGCTCAAGATGCTCAAACTGCGTTTCCCGGTCAATGTCAAGTTCATGAAGATCACGCATGAGATTCCCTACGGGCACACAGAGCGATTCGCCAACGGAGAGGAAGAGCCCGGGCAATCCTGGGTGGACGTCTCCGGCGTTTCACGCGACCGGGAAATTCCCTACGGCTTCAGCTTGCTGAACGATGGCAAATACAGCCTGGATGTGAACGTGCGCGACATCGGCCTGACGGTGCTGCGCAGCCCGGCGTACGCTCACCATATTCCGGCAGTGCTCGAACCGGATGGGCATTACTCCTACATTGACCAGGGCATTCAGCGCTTCCGTTATACGCTCTTCCCACACGCCGGAAGTTGGGAGACAGCTGGCACAGCGCGCCGCGCTGCCGAATTGAACCAGCCTCCGACCGCGTTGTTCGCCACATTTCATCCTGATGGGACTTTGCCACAGTCTGACTCGTTCATTACTGTTGATTCTGAAAGCGTGATGGTGACTGTTCTTAAACAGGCCGAGGACGGTGACGGCTTGGTTTTGCGCGCCTTTGAAACCTCCGGCGCCGTTGCTCGCGCATCGATTCAATTGCCGAAGCTGGGCCGCGTCATCGAGGCGGACTTCGGCGCGAATGAGATCAAGACCTTTCTCATCCCGCACGACGCGTCAAAGGAGGTGATAGAAACGAACCTGTTGGAGTGGCTGGATGAATAGGCATATCTCCCTCAATGGCAGCGACTGGTTCTTCAAAGAGTTCTACGGGGAAGACTGGCGCTGGCGTAACTCGCACATGCCCGAGAGCCGCGATCAACGTCACTGGCGGGTTGGCGCTGTGCCTGGCTGTCCGCACCACGATTTGTGGCGCCTCGGCGAGATTCCGGATCCTTACGTCGAGCATAATAGTTTACTCTGCGAATGGGTCTCCCAGCGCACCTGGCTGTATAAGAAGACATTCATTGTTGGTGATGAAATCAAAGGCCAGCACGTCTGGCTTCATTTTGAGGGAGTGGATTATCAGGCAGAGTTTTTCCTGAACGGTGAAAGCCTGGGTGTGCATATTGGTACGTTCACCCCCGCCAGTTTCGATGTGACCGGCAAACTTAACTATGGGGAGGAGAATCTCCTTGCGGTGGTGATCGAGCCCGCGCCGCACGAGGAGCCGCAGGTAGGACGGACCAGCCGCGTGCGCACGCTCAAACCCCGCATGAATTACTGGTGGGATTTCTGCCCTCGGATGATCCACCTGGGCATTTGGGATGATGTGCATCTGGAGGTCACAGGTCCCGTTCGCATTGCAAATGTCTTTGTCCGGCCGCAGCTATCCCCGAACTTTGACCGTGCGGATGTATCTGTGACAACCAATGTAGACTCGGTCGTCCAGGGGAAGGTAGACCTGGAGGTCATCATCCGTTATGGCGAAGTAGTGATTGCCCACGAGAGGGCAAGTCACGAGTTAGGAACGGGTCAGACACATCTGGAAACCTGCCTGGAAGTCGTACAGCCACGTCTCTGGTGGCCGAACGGATATGGAAAACAGGAACTTTACGAGGCGGATGTGCGCATTGTTCGCCCTTCTGCCGATGAGATAAAGCCCGAAGAGGAAGACATCTCAGATCTACATACAGTGCATTTCGGCATTCGCCAGATCAACCTGGCGTCGAACGAATCCGCAGACCCGGCGGCTTTGCCTTACACGTTTATGGTCAACGGGCGCAAGATCTATGCCAAGGGCTGGAACTGGGTACCCATGGATGTGATGTACAGCGTCCCTCGCCCGCAAAAATTGGAACGGCTGCTCACATTGGCGCAGCACGCTCACGTCAACCTGTTGCGGATTTGGGGCGGAGGGCTGATCGAAACGGAATCGTTTTACGAAACATGCGACCGTTTGGGAATCATGGTCTGGCAGGAATTCATCCAGTCCAGTTCGGGCATCGACAACATCCCATCCATTTCTGCGGAGTATGTCCAAGCGCTCACAGAAGCTGCCGAACAAATCGTCGCTCGCAAACGCAATCATCCATCACTGGCAATCTGGTGCGGGGGCAACGAGTTGAGCGAAGGAGTCGAGCAGCCCCTCGACGATTCGCATCCTGTCCTCGAGGGACTTAAGTCTGTCGTCAAGCGCCTCGATCCGGACCGCCTCTGGCTTCCCACATCTCCCTCAGGCCGTGCATTCAGCAACTCGTTGGACATGATCGCCATGGATCCATCGGCTCTGCATGATGTCCATGGTCCCTGGGAATATCAGGGCGTGAGCGGGCAGTGCGATCTTTACAACCGGGGGACGTCGCTCCTCCACAGCGAATTCGGTGTAGAGGGCATCACCAACCTCGGCACGTTGAATGCCACGATCAGCAAGGATCATCAGTGGCCGGTGACCCTCGATAATCCGTACTGGTTTCACCGCGGCGCCTGGTGGGTCAAGCGCCCGATGTGGGACAGGACCTTCGGCGAGTTGGACAGTATCGAGGAGCTGGCTCGAGCAACGCAATTCATGCAGTCAGATGGATTGCGCTATGCATTGGAGTCCGACCGGCGGCGCAAGTATCACAACAGCGGCACATTGCCCTGGCAGTTCAACGAACCCTATCCGATGGCAGCCTGTACCTCGGCGGTTGATTACTACGCGCGACCGAAACCCGTCTATTATGCAGTGAGCCGCGCCTACGCGCCTCTTCTGGTCTCCGCTCGGTTCCCAACTCTGGCGTGGGAAGGATTTGAGCAGTTTGAAGCGGAAGCCTGGGTCTGCAACTCACACAACACGCCTTATGCCGAGGTGACGCTCCTGATGCGTTTGCTCGGGACGCGCGGGGATGTCTACGCCGAGCGGACAGAACCTATCTCTTTTGGGGCAAATTGCGCAGCGAAGGTGGCTGTTCTACAGGAACCGTTGGAACATATCCCGGAAGACGTTTTCCTTTTGGATTTGCAGTTACTTGATTCGGGAGGCGCCCTCCTTTGCAGCAGCCGTTATGTGTTCAGTCGTACAGCGACGTTACAACCTTTGCTTGCTTGCCCGTTGACCACGGTCTCTGTTTCATCTTCCATGCGTGAGGACGAACAATCACTGACCCTGACCAATGATGGTGAGACTGTCGCGATGTTCGTCTGGCTGGAAGATGCCCGCGACCTGAATGTGCCAGGATATGCTTACTTCGACGACAACTACTTCTGCCTCCTTCCAAAAGAAAGCCGCATCGTGACGGTCACATGGACAGATGTCCCGATCGAGGAACGGTGGCTGGACATCGCAGGCTGGAACACGCACCGCGTCGTACTAGAGATGTCACCTCAGGGAGACCCGTCTCATGAACGCGCATGAAATTCGAGAGCAGCTCCACGTAGCCGGGCGTTACATGCTGGAGAATGACCTTGCCTGGGGCAACGCCGGAAACATCAGCGCCCGCACCGGCGCAGACCGTTACCTTATCACCGCCAGCGGCACGCGCCTGGGTGAACTAAAGGACGTCGATTTCGTGGAATGTTCTCTCGAAGGCTCTTTCTCTGGCGATCGTAAGCCATCGAAGGAAACGCCGATGCACCGCGCCATTTATGAAGAGCGACCTGAGATCCGCGCCATCTTGCACGCCTCGCCTTTTTATAGCACTCTCGTTGCCTGCGCAGAGATTCACGTCCCAGCAGATTTATTCATCGAAGACATGTATTATCTTGAGCGCGTCGAGCACGTGAGTTACTTCCATGCGGGGTCGCGGGAGTTAGGCGAGGCAGTACGCCTCAAAGCCAGGCAGGCTAACGTCTTGTTCTTAGACAACCACGGCGTGCTGGTCTTCGATACTTCGATTCAAGAGGCTCTCATGGGGCTGCAAACCCTGGAATTTGTTTGCCGTATGGCGGTCACAGCCCGAGCCGCGGGCCTCGAGCTCCGTTCGCTCCCTGCTTCCACAGTCACAGACTTCCTGGAAAAGTCCGGCTACCGGCCGCGACGGGGGTGGTCGACATGAAAATGGGTGTAGTCGCCGACGATGTGACAGGCTCCAACGACATCGGCATTATGTTTGCCAAGTCTGGTTATCTGACACATATTTATTCGTTTGAAGATGCTTCCTCCTTCGCCGTCTCGAAGGA
>DATFHE010000117.1:0-4665 GCA_035248745.1 Anaerolineales bacterium
CCATCCGGCATCTTCTCTTCCTTGATCAGAAAGTGCTCCTCGTCGTAATCCTTCAGCTCCGCGTTCTCCTGGTTCAAAGTACCTGCGCGCCAGTCCTGAATCTCGATTGGCTCCCACTTTTTACTTTCCACCGATTTATAAGCAGCGTCCATAATGGCATTGACGACATACCCATCGTAGAACGTCTCCATCGGCGCGGCGCCTTTGTCCATCGAATTGAACATATCCATGAACATCGCCACATAACCGAGCGAACCGACCTCGTCCCCCACCGGGAAGAGCCAGCCAGTGTCTCCTTCTGACTTTTCCGATACATAACCGCCCTGCCCAACTCCCGTGAACATCTCAAAGCCTGTCCGCATCCAGTGATTCAGCCAGACCGTGCCATCGGTCCCGGAGACTTCATCGCGCAAGTCCATACCGCCGCGGAAGGTCCAGCTCACCTCGAATTGCCCGATGGCGCCGTTCTCATAACGAACCAATCCTACCGCGTGGTCCTCAGCCTCGATCGGGTGGACCTGCGTATCCGCCCAGCAGGTCACTTCCAACGGGCGTATACCCTTGCCGATGAAATTCCGCGCGATCTCGATGCAGTGACAACCCAGGTCCACAATGGCACCGCCGCCCGAGAATTCCTTCGTCCAGAACCAATCGCTGTGGGGCCCGCCGTGAGTCTCACGCGAACGCGCCCATAAGACTTTCCCAAGCGCCCCCCTTCGCGCGGCTTCCACAGCCTTCAGCGTCTTGGGCGTGTACGCCAGATCCTCCAGATAGCCGTGGAACACCCCTGCCTTTTCGACGGCTTCGAGCATCTCCCAGGCTTCCGGTCCGTTGACGGCAAGCGGCTTGGTACACAAAACGGCTTTTCCGGCTTCTGCCGCCAGCAGAATCGCTTTTTTATGTAAATAGTTGGGAATACCGATGATCACTGTGTCAATTTCGGGGTCACGAATAGCTTCCGCCATGTCGTCCGTCCAGCGGGGGATGTTGAATTCCTCTGCGAACGCTTTCGCATTTTCCAATTTACCCGAGCAGACGACCCTGACCTCATCCTTCCCCCGAAAATTTTGCAGGCTCATCGTATAGAAGCGACCGATCAGGCCTGTTCCCAGCATGGCGATCTTATGCATAATTGTCTCCTTGCGAGAAAGATACACAGGATTATATGGTAGCGTTTTGGAGGCGTCAATTCTTGCAGGCAATCCCAGGAGGAGATAGAATAATTTTCAGATAAGGAAACAGCTATGCCAATTGCCTCTCTTAATTATATATCGCAAGCAAAAATGATCCTTGATCGAATCGAATCCACCCAAATGGACAATATCGAACGCGCCGCCGAACGTTGCGCACAGACAATCGCTGGCGACGGCCTCGTCCATTTGTTCGGCACAGGACATTCGCGTATCTTCATTGAAGAGATGTTCCCGCGTCACGGGAGCTTCCCAGGCTTTCATCCGATTGTCGAACTCTCTCTCACCTTCCATAACCTCGTCGTCGGCTCGAACGGACAGCGTCAGGCAATGTTCCTCGAGCATGTAGAGGGTTTAGGTCAAGTGATCCTGCGCAACTTTGTTTTCAGCGCGCCAGATTGTTTTTTGATCTTCTCAAACAGCGGCGTCAACGAAGTGGTTGTAGATGTTGCCCTCGAAGCAAAACGGCTGAACATGCCTGTGATCGCGGTGGTTTCGGTAGAACACTGCACCGCATCACCAGCTAATCACTCGAGCGGGAAAAAACTTATTGACATTGCAGATGTTGTGATTGACAACGGCACGCCAGCCGGTGATGCGCTCGTGCGAGTTCCGAATCT
Source organism: Anaerolineales bacterium (assembly GCA_035248745.1). Lineage (GTDB taxonomy): Bacteria > Chloroflexota > Anaerolineae > Anaerolineales > Villigracilaceae > Defluviilinea. The sequence goes on from DATFHE010000117.1 coordinate 1,811, forward strand.
TGAAGACCCTGTCGGACCTGGCTCGACGATCGGTGCAGCGGCGGTAACCAACGCGCTCAAATGCCGCATCGCCGAAAAACTGACGGAGCTTGGCAAGCCCCCTATCGTGCTTACCAGCAGTTACTTCATTGGCAGTGAAGCCAGCAAACAACGCTTTGACGACTGCTACGACGACTATCGAACCCGCGTCCAAAAAGTGTACGGCTGCTGATGAACCGCGTTCAGGATAAAGTCGTAGTCGTCACGGGCGGCGCGAGCGGGATTGGGCTCGCCACCGCTCAACTCTTTTCAGAAGAGGGTGCGCGCGTGGTCATTATGGATATCAATCCTGCCCATGACTCTCTTCGTGTCGATGTGACGTCCGCATCCGAGGTGGAATCCGCCATTAAAGAAGTGGTACGCAAGCATGGACAGATTGACATTCTCGTCAATGTCGCGGGAGGCAGCGGGCGTAAATGGGGCGACGGTCCTGCGGATTCATGCACGCTCGAGGGCTGGGAGAAAACTTTTGCCCTGAATTTGAATAGTGTCTTTTATTGCTGCAAATATGCCCTGCAGGTGATGTTAACGCAGGGACATGGCGTGATCGTCAATGTTTCCTCTGTGCTTGGTATGGTCGGCGGGGATGAAGATTTTGCGACTCATGCGTATGCATCCAGCAAAGGCGCCGTGATCAGCCTCACACGTTCGATTGCTTCGTACTACGCACCACAAAGGATTCGTGCCAATGTCATCTGCCCGAGCCTGATCGCGACGCCCATGAGCCAGCGCGCGCAGGAAAGTAAACTTATACGCGCACGTCTTTCTCAACTTCAGCCACTGACAGGGGACTTCGGCTCGCCAGGGGATGTGGCACAGGCCGCACTGTATCTCGCATCGGATGAATCTTCCTTCGTCACAGGCTCGGTGCTCACCGTCGATGGAGGCTGGACTGTCAGATAATATGAGTTATTCCCTCTTTGACCGCTTCTACAAAATTGGAGTCATTCCTGTGGTGGAAATAGACTCAGTAGGGCATGCCGCTCCATTGGCAAAAGCAATTCTGGCGGGAGAGCTGCCCATCGTTGAGATCACTCTTCGCACAGAGGCGGCACTCAACTCGATTCGCGTGATTGCGCGTGAGGTACCCGAGATCATCGTCGGTGCGGGGACGGTGATTAATAGGGGGCAGGCAGAGGCGGCACGGGATGCGGGTGCTCAATTCCTCGTTTTGCCAGGCATCGTGGACGACGTTGTCATTTGGGCGCAGGAAAACCACATCCCCATCCTTCCAGGCGCGGTGACTCCCACCGAGATGATTCGCGCAATCAACCTCGGGTTGAACATTCTGAAATTCTTCCCCGCCGAAACTATGGGCGGACTCAAAGCCATCAAAGCCATGTCGGACCCGTTCCCGCAGTTGCGGTTTATCCCCACTGGCGGGATAAAGCCGGAAAATCTGGCACAGTATTTGCAAATGGAAAAGATTCACGCCGTCGGAGGTTCGTGGATGGCAAAGCGACAAATGATTGCTGAGGAAAAATTCGATGAGATCACGCGCCTTGTAAAGGAGTCCAGCGAACTTGTGAAAGAGGTACGGAATGCGTAGTAACGACTTTCCTGACACCGTCCATCAGGACAGATGCAGTCGTTCATACAAGGAGTTTTGATGAAAGACCAGCCATTACGCACAACTGTCATTGGAAGTTATCCCTTCCCCTCCTGGCTCGAGTTTGCCAGCCAGCACCTTGAACAATTCGGGACGAATGAATTCACCGAACTGCAGGATGACGCGGTCATCGTCGCCATTCACGACCAGATGGAAGCAGGCTTGGACGTCATCACCGATGGCGAGCAGTCGCGGCTGGATTTCAATTTATCGTTCTACGGCTATTTGCAGGGTATCGAGTCCAATGAAAAGCCGCTGCGTGTGTTCGGCCCGCCGGCACATGATCAGCGTGGAAAACACAACATCATCGGAGAGCCTACTGCCCCGCGCGGCCTTGGTGTGGTCGATGAATATCAACGGCTGGTGCGGCTCGCGCCAGAGGGTCCCACTCTCAAAGCGAGTGTGCCGGGCCCCTATACGTTGAGCGGCAGGTTGAACCCCAACGATCAATATCCCGACCGTTATGCCATCACAGAAGCGTTACTTCCGATTGTACGCGCAGAGCTCGAAGCGCTGGTCAACGCCGGCTGCCAGGAGATCACGGTAGATGAACCCTCTATGAGCTGTTATGCCTATAGGGAAGACACAAAGCGCTTCGTGGATATTTTTAATCGCACCGTGGAAGGGATATATGGGAAGACACATCTGTCCACGCATTTGTGCTTTGGTAACTTCAAAGCGCGGGCTGTCGGTCCGCGCCAGTATGCACCGATGTTCCCTGATTTTCTGGACATGCATGTGGACGAGATTCATGTTGAGATGGCGAGCCGTGAGTTCTCCGAGCTGGAGATGATCGAAGAGATTGCAAAGGTCAAGGATGTAGCTGTCGGCATTGTCGACGTGAAGTCCTACTACATCGAGACGCCCGAAGACATTGCCAGCCGCGTACGCCACTGCCTGAAGTATGCACCGCCCGAGCGCCTGTCCTTCGCGCCGGATTGCGGGCTGAGTCAGACCGCGCGCTGGGCGGCGCGGCTCAAATTGCAGAATATGGTTAGAGGCGTGAAGATCGTCCGCAAGGAAGTAGGTATATGATCAAACCCGTTTTACAGGACGATGCGTTTCTCGAAGACGTTTTGCGCGCAAAACAAGACTCAGCGCAACTGCATTTGTGGTGGCTGGGTCAAAGTGGATTCTTGATCCAATGGCAGGGGCATCACCTGTTGCTGGATCCTTATCTGTCCGACTCGCTTACGAAGAAATACGC
>DATFHE010000118.1:0-3657 GCA_035248745.1 Anaerolineales bacterium
CTGCGGCGCCGTAAACTTTCTGTGTTCTCCATTGATGAGGAGAATGAGGATGGCACAAGCTTTGAGATTCGGGATATGGCTTCCCCCGACCCGGAGGCGGAGTCTGTAAAACGTGAAGAACGTGACCGCCTTCACATTTTGTTGAAAGAACTCGATGAAACGGATCGCGCCGCTGTTATTCTGCGATACTGGCATGACTGTTCTGAGGTCGAAATTGCTGATGCTCTCAACCTGACCATCAGTGCTGTAAAAAGCCGCCTGCACCGGGCGCGCCGCGCACTGGCGGGCATGTGGCAAGAGGAGAAGCCGCGTGCTCGCACTGAAAGGAGAAAAATCTATGAATCACCAGCCTTTTGAAGAGTGGCTGTTGAATGAAAAGCTGATTGGTCCCAAGGAGAAGCTTGAGCTGGATGCACACTTGCGGATCTGCAGCTATTGCAGCGCGCTGGCGGAAACGGGACAGGCATTACGCACGGTGAAGAGAGCTTCTCCGGCTGCAGGGTTTAGCATACGATTTCAATCCCGGCTTGCCATGCAAAAAGCGGCAGACCAGCGTCGGAAACGCTGGGGCAGCGTTCTGTTCACAGTGGGAGGTCTGGCGATGCTGTTGTGGTTAGTGGGACCCTATCTGGCCTCCTTCGTAGCGGCGCCTGCGACCTGGATTGCGGCATTGATCGAATGGGGAGTCTTCCTGATTACGACCTTGCAAGCCATTAGTCAGGCTGGATTCGTGCTTTTACGCATGCTCCCGAGTATTCTTTCTCCTTTTGCATTCATGGTACTGGTCTCCGCGTTTGCTGGGGTAGGTCTCTTATGGTCTGTTTCTATATGGCGGCTGGTCCAGCAGGGGATTCCGCGAGGAGTGTAATTTATGAAAATGACAACCAGAATATTTACCTTATTACTTCTACTTACCCTGTTGCTTACACCGGCTAGTTCGGCGTATGCACAGGGCCCGAACCCTGATGGCGGACAGGTCCTTTTTGGGAAAAACTATACCCTGGAAAGCGGCGATACTTTCGAGGGGGACCTGGTCGTTTTTGGTGGGAATGTAACAATTGAAGAAGATGCCAGACTGAATAGGAACCTGGTGGTGATCGGAGGGACAATTGACAGTAACGGCGAAACGAAAGGCGATGTCGTCGTTGTGGGAGGGCAGGTCAATCTGGAGGAAGCCGCACTCGTAACTGGAGATGTGGTGACCGTCGGTGGTCAGTTACAGCAGGCAGAAGGCGCGGAAATTGCCGGAGAAGTCATCAATAACGTCGCTCCTGATATCGCGCTTCCCCCTGCCAGCATTCCGCCGACCGAACCCAATGTTCCGGCGGTTCCCGATATTCCAAGCCCCAACATCAATATTCGTTTGAACCCATTTACGGAGGTTTTCTGGATCTTCTTTTGGGCAGTGATCGTCGCAGCGTTCTCGATGTTGCTTTCGCTATTCTGGCAGCCGCAGATCGAGCGCACAGGCGATCTGATTGTCTCGCAGCCCTTGATGACAGGAGCCATCGGCTTTCTGGCATTCTTTGTGGCAGCCATCCTCATTCTGACAATCATTCCACCCATTCTGGTTGGTTTTGCCTGGCTATTTGGCGTAGTGGCATTGGGTTCCCAGGTGGGCGAGCGTTTCTCCAAAGCTGTGAATCAGGTCTGGTCACCTGTGCTTACGATTGGTTTTGGAACGTTTCTCGTGATGCTTATTGGGGGTGCGATCGGTCTCATTCCCTGTCTGGGTGGTTTGGCACTTTTCCTGCTGGGCACCCTGGGGATCGGCGGTTCCATCATTACATGGTTTGGCATACGGACTCCGCAAATCCCGGCTGTGACTGTATATACGCCCCCGCCTGACTCAGGACAAGTCCCCCCGGCTGTTTAGCACTCACAGAGTGCCGTAGAAGGCGGCAAAATTCTCGCATGTTATAATCAATCTGCCCCGGGTGAAAACGGGGCAGATTGATTTTCATCGAGGAACCATGGCTTTCAGAGAAACACCGATCCCCAACACGATACTTCACGATGCTCCGCCTCCTTTGGTTGAAGTCTCTGGGACACACTATGATATGGGATGCCAGACGGGAGAGGCGCGCCGGGAGCAAGTGCAGCATAGCATCGAAAACGCGCATGTACTCATCGAGCAGTCCTATAACTCGCTTGAGTTGACCTGGAAGGGGGCACGAATCCAGGCACGTAAGTATCTCCCGTTTGCCGAGGAGCGTTATCCACAATACATCGAGGAAATGCAGGGCATTGCCGCAGGCGCGAATGTCTCGTTTGATGATGTCATGACACTGAATACGATGGAAGCAGTCACAATGGATGCTCTTCATCTCACACGCTGTACCAGCTTTGCCGTCAACGAAGAGCATACAGCAGATGGGCACGTTCTGCTTGCTCATAACGAAGACTGGGTACCTGAGGATGAAAACGATGTCTACGTGATCTCGGCGAAACCGAAAGACGAGCCTCCGTTCCTTGCCATGACGTATGGCGGACTCCTGCCCAATGTAGGGCTCAACGCCTATGGCATCGCCCAGCTCATCGACTCCGTCTACCCGAACGATTCCCGCATTGGGATTCCGCGCCTGGTCGTGGCGCGTGCGGTACTGGCAGCAAGGCGTATTTCAGGCGCCATTGGGCGAACGCTGATTTCTCACCGCGCGGCAGGTTATAACCATCTGCTAGCGCACGAGAGCGGGGAGTTATATTCGGTAGAGGTGTCTGCGCGAAGATTCGATATTTTGCATGGAACAGATGGTTATCTCGTCCATACCAATCATTATTTTTCCCAGATCATGAAAGAGATCGAAAACGACCCCGAGGAACTAATTTCGTCGCGTGTGCGATATTTCCGCGCCAACCGTTTGTTGCGGCAAAACTCGACACATACCATCAAGACCCTACAGGCGATCCAAAAGGATCATGTCAACCTGCCGAACTCCATCTGTAATCACAATATTGCAGGGATCGATCCGCTGGACCGCGAGAGCACCATCTCTGCCCTGGTCATCGATCTGACCGCGCGCGAGATGCACATCGCCTGGGGCAACCCCTGCCAGAATTCATATCACACCTATCACTTAGACGATTAAAGTATGGCGGGTTGGCAACCCGCCCTCCTGTTTTTGTTGTATTAAATCTATATTAAGCAGACTTGCTGGAAAATTGATTCAGTCTATACAGCAGTATCGCGTAAAAGACCAGCAGGACTATCATAATCCACGGGACGTAAATGAGGGGATCAGTAAGCACGTACGCTCCCCCATATAGTACGTCATCTCCGAACGCGATGTAGCTTATCAGCCGCCAGATATCCAGCAGAGCATACGGTCCAAATAACGCCCACAAAATGACACGAGTCCCTTTCTGTTGTGAAGTTGCCAGCAAGTAGGCGAAAATCACAATCCCCAGTGATAATTCCCAGACCATATCCAGCCAGATGAACGTGCCAAGGTAAAAGGCAAAGGCTAGAGTCAGTGCGATTTCGGGAACTTCACTTCCAGCCTTGTTGACAGGTTTACGAAGGAACTGCAGGCTGACCCACCCCAGCGGGAGAAGAACGATGAGTTTAAGGATCGTCGCCAGCCGCATATTGTTAGCGGAGATCCCTAAGGTGTACAAAACGATTTGCAGTATCGAATGGTTATAACCAAGGAAAGG
>DATFHE010000119.1:0-2448 GCA_035248745.1 Anaerolineales bacterium
CTTTCACTGCCCACGCTCGCAGCAACAGGGGGATCGTCCCATCTAAAGCAAATGGGAGACTGTTGTAAATCCTGTGCCGTAATTGAGTGCGTCTCTCTTCGCTCAGCGACATAATATATCCCGGTGCGGGTCCTTGCCCACCCAAGAAGGGAGACCAATAATCGTTAAAGTCTTTGAACTCCGCCCATATATCGATCGGGCGAACCTCCACCTCAGAAAGATGAGCGTGTTCGAATAAATATCGGAGAGAATTGGGGTTGCAAACGGAAAAGCGCCAGCCTTCATCCAACTCACGAGCCGCCGTATCCAGCGCCGACGCGGCATTCCAGAAGTGGCGCAGCATCTGCATCCTTCCGGGATAATCCCACACATATAGTGCGACCGCACCACCCACCTGCGCGACGCGCGCCATTTCAGCAACCATCTGATCGGGTTGTGGGACAAAGTTCATCACCAGGCCAGACACGACCGCGTCAAAAGACTTATTCTCAACAGGAAGGCCTTGTGCGTTTCCCACTTCAAAGGTGGCACGTGGGTCATGCACCTGGCTTTGCACAAACGCCACATAATCCTTGGAGCGGTCGATCCCCCTTAATTCTTTCGGGTTGGCCAGATCGAGAATGGTCTGCGTAAGTGCACCCGTGCCAGACCCCACATCCAGCCAGACTTTCCCTTCCGGGATCGCCAGCCAATGAATAAACTCCTGTCCTACCGGCCGGCTCCAGCGACCGATATATGACTCATACGAATCCCCGCTTGCCCAAAGTTCTTTTGGCGTGTCTTTCTTATCCATAATGAGAGCCTCCTTGTATTCCTAAAAGACCTGGTAATTATAATGACAAGGAGGAACTTACGCCATCAATCAAAAGAGCCAAAGTCATAGCTTTGGCTCCTTGTTGCCTGAGGACTGTTTGGAATTTGCTAAACAGAAAGAGGAAGATCCACACGATAGGAAGAAGGCAATAATTCTCCAGCTGTCTGCAGTGACTTTTGCATCTGCAAGCGGGCACGTGCCAGGCGGCTTTTTACCGTTCCCACCGGGACACGCGCTGCCATTGCCGCTTCTTCATAGGACATGCCCTCGACGTCCACCAGGACCAGGACCACGCGATAGATGGCAGGCAGCTTGTTCAGGCTTTTCTGGATCGCTCCCTCCAGCTCGGTAGTCTCGAATTGCACTTCGGGGTCGGCTTCCGGGTCGACCAGCCAGTAGCTGGTCTCGATCTCGTCGCCTTCCGTGTTGTATTGCTCGAGAGGTACAGAGTGCTGGCGGCGTTTTTTCCGCATTTCGTCATAACAGGCATTGACCACCACCCGTGCCAGCCAACTCCGCAGGGAGTCGCCGCGAAAGGTATGGAAGCGACGAAATGCCGAGATCAGCGCTTCCTGCACGGCATCGGACGCCACGTCTTCGTCGTTCAATAACCGCAGGGCGATCCCGAAGAGCAGATTTTGGTAGCGCAGGATCAGCTGATTAAACGCTTCCAGGTCGCCGCGCTGGGCAACCTGGATCAAGGTCTTTTCGGGTACAGAGGTATACTGCATGCCTTTCATATCTATACTATACCCCCCTGCTGTTACAAGCCTGTTCCAGAGATGTCACAGTTTGGTAACCTGACTACACGCTCCCTGTTTAGCTAGAAGGACGCAAGGCAAACCCCTTTTTCGTCGCTGGCAGCCGGATAGTAAATACTGTCCCGCGCGGCTCTTCCTGGCTGCTGCGGACGTCGATCCGTCCGCCATGCGATGCAATGATGCGATGCACCAGCGCCAAGCCGAGTCCGCTGCCCTCGGTACTGCGCGCATTCGAGCCGCGATACAACTCTTCGAAAATTTTAGATACATCCTCTGCCGGGACCCCCGCGCCGGAATCCGCGACTTCGATGAGAATGGCACGCCCATCTTCCAGGAGGCGAATCTCTACCGAATCGCTCTCACAGGTGAACTTAAGGGCATTCTCAACCAGGTTATAAAGCGCCAGGACAAGCAGGTCGCGGTCGCCGGTGATTTTAGGAAATGGCGAGGGCACCTTGGGGATGAGCAGATTCACGTCACGTCCTTCATAAGCGGGAAGCGAGTGGGCAGCGTCCACCACATCCTGCAACAGGTCGGGCACATCCACCTGCCATAACTCGATGGGACGTTCTCCCAGATCCGACAGCTTTCTCAGGTCTGTCAGCAGACGCGTCAGGCGCTCTACAGCATGGTTGGCGTTTTCGACCGCGCGCTGACGATCGGCGCTGGTATTCACCTCCTGCATGTTGACGAGCGCCGCGCGCAGACCGGTCAGCGGATTCTTGATCTCATGATCGAGGCGGCGCAGAAACCGGCGGCGTCCCTGTTCGGCGTCACGTTTTGCCTCCTCCACCTGCGTCTGAATCTGTTCCTGGCGACGAATGGCGCGGTTGTAATAAATCAATAACAGACCGGTGATGAACAACCCCATTA
>DATFHE010000120.1:0-7280 GCA_035248745.1 Anaerolineales bacterium
ATCCAGGACGGCTTGCAGTCCTCGTGTGTTAGCGAGCGCCGCGGCGGCACTGGCACTCAGGTCGCCGCTGTCATTTGTGTTTGACGTCCAGGCGGACAACGTTCCCGATTCAAAGCCATCCGCAAAGATCAGATCCGTCACGACTGGTGTGTTCGTAATCGTCGGCGAAACCGTAGGCGAGAGGGTGTTGGTCGGTGTCAGAGAAGGTCCGGGTGTAGCCGTGGGAGAATTACCAATGCTGATCTCATAGACCTCACCATCGTTTTCATTGCGATCATTATTGTTATCAATCCCGCGGTCTGTGATGTAGAAATTTTTGATAGCGGGGTTCTGGCTGCCCGGTGCAAAAGTCACGTCCTCGCGATGGGTCAGCCCTGTGTAAGCAGCCAGGTCGTAGGCGCGAAGCAGCGCGCCCGACGTGGTCGTCTCGCCCAGGTACTTGTCATTCATTTTAGTGCTAAGAAGCAGGAGCGTGCCATTGACTCCGTTATACCCAAGCCCCTCGAGAATGTTAAAGCCCAGGCTGGCGGTATCAAAATGGGTCATCGCGCCGTCGTCGCCCCCACCCAGCACGCCGTTGGCGCCCAGCGGGATGCGGTAGACTTCTGCAGAAGACCCACCCGCTACAAAGATGGTATTGTTCCCGTAGGCTACATCTTCCGCATCGGTCACGCCATACAGATTGAACAGATTCGTGGCGGTCACGGTATCGTCGCCGGTGCAGTATGCCCCATCTGCACCCAGGCTGACTTCGTAGATGAGATCATCCCCATCGTCTGAGAAAAAGATGTGATTGTTACCCGGGTTGATCGCCAGCCCTGTCGGCTCGCGCGTGAAGGCAAGGGTACTACAGGTGGAAACCAGATTTCCAGAGAGAGTGGATTGAAATACATTGCTCCCCTTCCAGTAGTCTGGCATTTCCTCCACTTCGCTATCTGAAATCAGGAGCTTGCCGGTCAGTGGCCAGTAGTCGATGCCGGTTGTATCCGGGGCAGAGGGATTCCATGCCGCGTTGGACGCATCAATGACGTGGATCAGAGTGGTGGGTAGCAGCGTTGTTCCCGCTGGGAGTTCTGCTGCAGCGGCGAGCGATAATTCAACAATCTGGCTATCGGAGGATGCAGTGTCCGAGGAAGAGGTTGCTGTCTTTGCCGCCATTCCATCATCCACGATGAAAAGGCTGTTTGTGTCCGGATCATCCGTGGTATCGCCGCTCGGTGCAAAGGTCATCGCGATCGGGTTATAAATCCCCAGGGAAGCCAGGTCCACGGTAGAGACCAAGTCCCCGGCTTGCGTCAATTCGTAGATCTTCTTTTGGGCGGGTTCGGCGATATACAAATGCCCATTGCTCGGGTTAAAGGCGATTCCCCGGAAGGGTCCTGCTCCAAGTTTCTTCAGGGAAATCCGTTGGACCTTGTTGGAGCGGTTCGCTTCGTTTGCATCAAAGCCGAGTGTAGGATGCGGTGCTACAGAGACAATCTGTGCAGTGCCGGCATCCAGCACGAACAAACGTCCATTCCCTGCGTCAAAGGTAATTCCTTGAGGGTTTCTTAAGCCAAAAGCCTGGACCGCAGAGCGCGCCAGGGGAGCAGAGGGGTTTGGCAGACCTTGACCATCGGATTTAAATTCAGCAATTTCCCCCCTGCCGGGGTTCAGGACGAAAAGGCTGCCCTTACTGGGATTAAAGGCTGCATTGATAGCATTCCCTCGCGCCTCGAGAAGTACTAGGGTTCCTGCGTTGTCCTCATTCATCGTAAGAAGGGTGCTATTTCCACTTGTATCCAGAACGACAAACGTGTTCGTAGGCGAAGAGAAGGCAATACCTCCCGGTTCCGCGACCCCAAATTCACTGGTATGAATGGTGCGGACCACCCAGGCAGGTCCGGAAGGGTTTTGCGCAGAAACCCAGGACTGCACTGGAACAAGCGAAACAATCACGATCCCGGTCAGGATTAACAAGCGTGAGCATACCCGTCGAAACATACTAAAGCGTGACATATTCATTTCTCATCTCTTTTCACGTGCAATAAATGGATTGGCTTCTTACAATAAGACCAGTACCGTAGCCTCCCTCACAAACGAAAGCAAGCAGCGATTGACTGGTTCTCCTCGCGAACAAGACGCCCCTGTAAGGCAAAAGTTACATAGAAAAAAAGGGTTACACTAGCCTATTTGTACTAAGAGACATCCTGGGTGCGCGAAAAAGCATTTCCGTGGGGCAGCAGAACTGTAACTTAACAAACTAGATGTAGATGTTTTCACATCTTATCATGCCGAATTGCGGGTGCAAAATCTTGATATGTTACGGCTATGATCACTGTAATCATTGGTATTCAGCGCAGTGATTGCGTCAAAAAGTCGAAGGTTCGTTCCCATCCCAGGGACGCCGCAGCAGGGCTATATTCGGGTCGATCCTCTTCCATGAACCAGTGAGCAGTTCCAGGATAAGTGTGAAGCGTCACATCGACCCCGGCGGCTTTCATGTTCTGTTCCATTTCCTTTGCCCTCTCAAAAGGAAACCACTCATCCGTCTCAGCAGAATGAACGAGGACTCTCGATTTCATCTTGCTGAAATCTGTACTCCAACCGCCATAAAACAAAACTGTCGCAGCAACATCCGGCTCGTTTGCTGCCGTCATCACGGCCCAGTCAGTGCCCATGGAGAAGCCCAATATGCCAATAGATTCGCCCGTTCGAAGTGATGCAAGATAGTCTTTCGCAGCCTGGATCATAGCGCCCATGGCATCAAGATCACTTTCCGCTTCCTGCTGCAGCGCTTTGGCTTCGTCAATCGTATTGCCAATACGACCATGGTAGTAATCTGGCGCGAGCGCCGTGTATCCATATTCAGCGAGCTGATTGCAAACCTGTTTGAAATAAGGCTTGAGTCCAAACCATGAAGGCAACACTAATACGCCCGGTTGACCACGCGCAGGGGACGCTAGATAAGCATTAAGCGGTTTCCCCTTCACATCCAGCTTGATTTCCGTTTCTTGAATGGACATGAGACATGCTCCTTTCGATTTGATTTTACCAGAACACGTGTTCTGTTTTATAGCAGAAAGATAATTCTGGCTTTTAGGATTACCGCTCTGCCGGAATCCCTCCCTGCCATACAGGATTTCCCCACTTTGCATTCCTAAGCGGCACCCCTATACTTCATAGGAAATCAAACACACAAGCTGTCATCGATAGCTTACCTGATGACATTACGATACTCCCTTTTGGAGGGTAGATGATTACTGTTCTTCTTGTGGACGACCATGCATCTCTTCGGAAAAGTTTGCGGTACCTTCTGGAAGCATCCCATGATATCAAAGTCGTGGCGGAAGCATCCAATGGGAATGACGCCCTGTTCCACGTCAATGCAGGGTGCCCAGAGATAGCTCTGATCGATATTTCCATGCCTCTCATGGATGGTCTGGAAACAGCGAGGCAAATTCATCTGCAATGTCAGTTTACTCGCGTGATCATGCTTTCGATTCATGATAACCCGGAGTATGTGCAGCGTTCCTTATCCGTAGGTGCACTCGGGTATGTGCTGAAGGACATGATCGCCGTAGATTTGCTGGAAGCAATCCGTGCTGTCAACCAGGGAAAGCATTATTTCAGTCAGAAAATTGCCGAGATCGCTGACAAATTTTTACCCGGCAAAGGGAATGACAGTTGGGCGGTTTGAAGTATCTCTGCAAATCAACCGTAACGTTACACAGCGTATAGACTGCTCACCATCGACACACCTGACAGGCATGGAATCAAAGCTGGTGTCATTACGATTACACAATATGTCTTATCGTGAATAAATGAGCCGACCCAAAAGGTCGGCTCATAGTTTGCTCTCGAAGAAGACATGGCACAATCGACTAACGAGCTTTTCGAAGCGCTATCGCTCCCAACCCCACACCCACCAGCCCCAGCAGGATGCTGAGCCAAACCAGCCAATCCGCAGTTCCTGTAGTCTTTGCAGAGGGCGCAGTCGAAGATCCGCCTGGAAATTGAACGGCATCGGGCGCCTGCACCTCTTCCAGTTCCACCTCTTCGTCCACAGGAGTCCCCCCCAGCATCCCACTGAACTTTAGAGAGTAGACCCCTGGAATGGTAGGCAGGATCGTTGCGTCAAATGCGCCCGCTGAGTCAAACACGGGTTCCAGTGTGAGTGTTTTGCTCTCCGCCCCATACGAAAGCTCGACGACCAGTGTATGCATGACATGCTCCTCCACCGCCTGCCCTTCGCCACCACTTGTGTTATTGACGAAGATCTCAACCCCGTTCAGTTGTCCTGCAATGGGAGGCTCATTGAGCCAGCCGTAAACGATCTCATAATCGCCCACAGTGATTGTCTCGTGAGCGGAAGCAGTTTGGACATGCAAAGACAGTGCCGCGAGTGCAATCAAACAGGCAAGCGCGAAAAGCTTTTTACTCATGTAAATTCCTCTGTTCTTTGTATTTTGTGCGTATGGCGGGCAAAGTATATCATTCCTTAAAAGAAACGAGCCGACCTTCTCGGGCCGGCTCATTATTTGTTCTCCAGGAAGACTCTAGCGCGCGTTCTTCGGGCTGTTCACCAGCACGAGAGAAGTTCGCCGTTTTCCATTGACCCGCAACCGGTCCTGATGCTCCCTTGCAAACTGCTTCATTTCGAGCATGGACTGGATGAGAGACAATGTGGACTCAGCGCCCTGATTTTCATTGAGGCGGTCAATATGGAGCCCGTCGCGGCAGCCGCCCGTTGCTTTATCGTAGACCGAAACGCCCAGAGCATTGCGTCCGAAGAACCACTCGAATGCCTGGGTGGCGTAATCGTACCAGCCGACATCCTCCGTGATCCGGAAGGCGTCCAGGCAGGCCGAGACCAGGGAATAGACCTCTACCGGCTGCTGGTCGAAATATGAGATCTGCCCTTCCTTCGGGTAAAAACCCTGGTTCCCGATCGGCATGATCCACCCCTTATCGGACTGCTGGATCTTCATCAGCCAGGTTAGCGACTCCAAACCAATCGAAATCGCCTCCGGGTCATTACTGCTTTGCCCATAGCGCAGGAGTGCCTGCGGCAAAGCCGGGTTACAGTAGGTAACAATATCCTCGAACCACGGCCACTCGCCGGTACGGTTAGTGCGGTACAGGTCCATCAGCTTTTGGGCGAGAGTAGTCTGGACGCTTAGCACCGCCCGGTCTCCTGGGAAGCGCCGCAGGTAGTGCTGGATGCCGAGCAGCGAGAACGCCCAGGCACGCGGGCTGGTAAATGTAGTTACCACCGGGAGCGCTTCTTCGAACAGGCGCACTGCCATGCCCTGCAGCCCTGCCCGCTTTGAACGAGCCAGCACAGTCCCTAATGCCCAAAGGGCGCGCCCGTGGCTGTCCTCGGAGCCGATCTCTTCCAGCCACTGACGGTTGTAGTCCATAAAGTTTCGGAAGCGCTTCTTTTCCTGATTAAAGGCATGCCACAAGAAGGCGAGATAACGGTGCCCCAGTTCCTGAATCCGCGCGACAGACTGCTGGTCGGTTACGGTCTTTGCCAGGCCGGGAAGTTCCTCCAATTGCACCGAGACGATGAGGGCACGGGCATTATCATCCGTGGTATAGCCCTCGTTGTAATTGGGGACACTAAAGACCGCGTGCTGGTACATACCGGTCCCATCGGTCATCCGCTCGAGATGATCGAGCTTCAAGGGAGGAATTTCTTCTGTCTGTTCTTCGCTTACATTGTCCATAGTCATCAGGTAGTGCTCGGTGAAGTGCTGCTGGCGGGCAAGGTCGAAGCTTTCGCGGTAGCTCTGCGCAACAGCAGACCAGACCATGTTGCGACCGTACATGTAGGCGCGCTTACGCATTGCATCGCGTTCCGCCTCGTTATCCAGTAGATACAGGATTTTCTCGGCAATGGCTTTCGAGTCCCGGAACGGGACCAAGATACCACGCTCGTCAGCCAGTAACTCTTTGGCGTAGCGATAGGGTGTCGAGATGACAGCCTTACCGGCGCTGACCGTATATGCCAACGTGCCAGACACCACCTGTTCGGGGTCCAGGTATGGAGTGATATAAACATCACCTGCGCCGATGAACTCTTTGAGATCCTGGAGATCCACAAACTGGTCGTAGAACAGGACGTTATCTTCAAGCCCCAGTTCACGCACGCGCGCCTTCAGGCTGTCGCGATAGGCTTCGCCTTCGTAGGCAACCACATGCGGGTGAGTCGCACCCAGGATTAAGTAGGTAAGCTGGGGATAATGCTTTACCACTTGAGGCAGCGCCTCGATCACATACTCCAGCCCCTTATTGCGCGAGAGCAGACCGAACGTCATGATGACGAAGCGTCCCTCTGCCCCGAACTTATCCTTATGGAAGCCAGGATCCACAAACGGCACATCGTGGACGCCGTGCGGGATAAAGTCGATCTTGTGCTCCGGCACGCCGTAGATATTCTGTAAGTCGCGGCGGGAATGTTCACTCATGACCACTAAGCGGTTCGAGAGCCGTGCCACCTCGCGCATGGTTGCCAGCTGTTCAGGCGTTGGCTTCTCCAGCACTGTGTGGAAGGTGGTCACGACCGGCGCATTGACATTGCGCAGCAACGTCAGGATGTACTTACCCCATTCCCCTCCGAAGATCCCAAACTCGTGCTGGAGGCTGATCGCATCCACCGAATGCTGGTTCAGGAAGTTCGCGGCGCGCTCGTAGTCGAACAGGTTCGACTCGCGGATCTCGTAACGCACCTTATCACAATAGCTATATCCCTCCGCCGTGTCGTTCATAGCAAGGACCATACTCTGAATATCAGGAAAATGCTCCGTGAACGCGTCCGATAAATCGGTGGTAAAGGTGGCAATGCCGCATTGGCGCGGCAGGTAATTGCCTATGAATGCGACACGTTTCAGGTCTGGGATTGAATTGATTTCCATAGGTACACTCTCCAAAAAATAAGATTCACTTCACAATATTAGGTACGGTGTGGGCTGTTATGCATAATTTGCGCTTGAATATAATCTCTTGACAATAGCTTCGCTGTGTCAAGGTGCAGTGGTCATGGATAGGCATACATAGAGATACAACGTAGCCACTATGACAACGAAAACACGAGTAATCTATTATGCTTTGACGGCTATGCGACGAAAAAAATAGATCCGTGGCGCCCCTAAGTCCTCTTATTCTATCATATCTCCTGTAGGTGCGGGCGGATCTGTAAACTGACGACATCGCAGCGTTTCGGTTGGGTGATCGTGTAGAGCACGCAAGCTGCAATATCTTCCGCTCGCATCATCTCCATGTTTTCGATCTTTTCG
>DATFHE010000121.1:0-4988 GCA_035248745.1 Anaerolineales bacterium
CACCCATCAGCAGGAAATGATAGAGAGGATGGTAGGCAAACTGCTCGCGCTGCCTGTCGATACTGACCAGAGAGTACACGGCAACGGCCGTTCCAACGGTGCCGGCTAGCACAACCATCAACGCACCGAAGAGGTCTGCCACAAGCGTGATACCGTACGGTGCAGGCCAGTTCCCCATCTGGGCTGCCTGAATTCCATGCTGATACACATCGATCACCAGCGCAATGGAAGAAGCAAGCAATGCTCCTGCCCCGATCAAGCTCACAAGTCGCTGTGTGCGCAAAGAAGATCGAAAGAACACGACAAGGATGCCCGTAAACATGGGAATGATAATGGGTAAGATAAGAAGTACATTCATGATGGGCTGGATACCAATGTGTTTCTACAGATCATCTACGCATCTGTGCTCTGCATTTGATCGAGGTCGTCCGTGCCCAGACTACGATAGGCACGAAACGCCAGCGCAAGCGCAAAGGCGGTGACCCCAAAGCTGATCACGATTGCCGTGAGGATGAGTGCCTGGGGCATTGGGTCGGCAAACGGCGGCTCGAGCACTGACGCATTCATATCGATCACAGGCGGCGCTCCGCGGGTCAGCTTGGCTGCGGTAAAAATCAGGAGGTTTGTTGCGTGGCTCATGAGAGACAGACCAATGAGCAGCTTCAATAGGCTGCGCCGGAGCAGCAGGTAGATCCCTGCGGCAAACAACCCACCAATGACAAAGGCCAGGATGATTTCCATAAATTATTCAGCCTCCTCCAGCGCAAAAATAATCGATAAGGTGATCCCGATCACCAGCAGATACACACCCAGGTCAAAAAGCACAGGAGTGCCCACATCTAGAGAGGAGAAGCCAGGCAGCCTCAGAGATCCCCAGCTGCTGGTGAGGAACGGTTCTCCGACGAATAGACTCAGTACGCCACTGCTAAGGGCCGTCAGTAAGCCTGTGGCGATCAACACATGCGTTTCCACATGCAGCACGCGCCGAGCTTCTGCTGCCCCGAACGCGATCGAGAAGAGAGCGAAGGGAACTGCCGCCACCAGGCCGCCGGCAAACCCACCGCCTGGCTGGTTGTGCCCACGCCAGAACAGGAAGACAGAAAAGATCAACAGCAGTGGCGCCAGGTAGCGCGCGGTAGTTCGAAGAATCAGGGAGGTCATTCGGCACCTGCTTCCTTGTCACTATCGGAGTCTACGGACAGCTTCAACAATACATACACTCCAATCGCGGCAATGCCAAGTACGGTGATCTCGCCCATCGTATCGAACGCCCGAAAATCCACAAGGATCACATTAACGATGTTGCGTCCGTGCCCCAACGGCAGGGAATTCTCAACAAAAAAATCGGAAATACTCGGGTAAAACAGAATTCCCGTCGCCGACAACACCAGGGCAGTCATCAGTCCGCCTGCCAACAACGCGATCAATATATCCCGAACTCTGGAACCCCTGGAGCTTAAGTGTGTAAACTGCGGCAAGTGATAAAAAGCCAGGACGAACAAAATGACCGTGAGCGATTCGATCAGGAATTGGGTCATCGCCAGATCGGGCGCACCGAACAGGATGTAGATGAGGGATACGCCATACCCGACAACCCCAAGCAATGCCACCGCCGCGAGCCGGGACTGGACAATGGTCGCCACGAACGCAGCCCCCAGGATCAGGACGCCAAGCGCTACTTCAAAAAAACGGATGTCAGTCACATCCTGTGGAAAATTCCAACCCTCGCGAGTGAACAAGGTAAAGCCCACCAGCCCAGTGGCTACGATCACAAGCGTCATCAGGTAATAGCGCAGGTACCCGCTCTGCAGCAGACGTGTTTGCCCCCGGGAGAGCGCGTCCAGTCCATCGAGCGCGCGGTCATACAGGAAAGATGGTCCCCAGCGCCAGGCGAGACGTGAAAGCTCATGACGAAGTGGATTACGCGCTGCGAACATTCCCACACCGAGCACCACCGTCGCAACGCTCAGCAGAAACGCTGGATTCAGGCCGTGCCACAACGCCAGTGTGACGTTGGTCGGCTCGCCAATTGCCGAGGAAACCGCAGGGCTGATCAGCGGCGCACTGATGATCGCGGGGAAAATGCCGACCAGCAGGCTCAACGCCGCCAGAGTCAGGAGTCCCACCCACATACTGACAGGCGCCTCATGCGGTGATTTCGGGGTCTGTCGTCGTCCGCCCCAGAAAGGTGCCACGCCAGCGGTCCCTGCGACAAAGACAAATAACAGCCCGGCAAGAACGACACCGGCAGTCACCAGTGGACCAGATTCGAGTGCGGCCTCGTAGGAGAGTTCTTTGGAAATGAAACCAAACAAAGGGGGCAAACCTGCCATCGAGAGAGCAGCGAGCCCTCCGGCTATGGCTGTGAGCTTCATGGCTGGGAATAATCCGCCGAGTTGAGTGATGTCGCGCGTACCAGTCTCATGATCCAGTACTCCAGCCACGAGAAACAATGCCCCCTTGTATAGTCCGTGTGCCAGCAGCAGGACGACAGCCGCCTCGAGTGCATGCGGCGAGCCGAGACCAATCAAGAGCGTCAGCATACCCAGTGCACTGACTGTGGAATAGGCAAGCAATCGTTTCAGGTCCGTCTGCAGGAGAGCAAGGTAACCGCCAACCAGCATCGTCACCGCACCCACACCGCCAACTGCATAAAGCCACAAGTCCGTTCCATTGAGCACAGGTCCCAGGCGGGCTAACAGATACACACCCGCTTTCACCATCGTTGCCGAGTGCAAATACGCACTGACCGGTGTCGGCGCTTCCATGGCGTTCGGCAACCAGAAGTGAAACGGAAACTGCGCCGACTTTGTAAACGCACCCAGTAGGATCAGCAGAACAGCCGGGAGATAAAACGGACTGGCTCTCACCACGTCTCCCTGCCTCAGTAGGGCAGAAAACTCCAGCGTTCCGCCCGCCTGCCCGAGAAGCAGAAGCCCTGCCAGAAGCGCCAGCCCACCGCCAGCGGTGATGAGAAATGCCTGCTGGGCAGCGGCCCGCGCAGTCGGGCGTTCATGGTCAAAGCCAATCAGCATATAGGAACTGAAGCTTGTCAATTCCCAGAACACAAATAACAGGAGCATATTGTCTGCCAACGCGAGGCCGAGCATGGCACCCATAAAGACTAAGAGCCATGCATAGAACCTATCCAGGTTGGGATGCCCTTTGAGATACCCCCCTGCGTATATGATGACCAGCGTCCCCACTCCGCTGATCAGAAGGGCGAAGAGCAATCCCAGTCCATCTGCGCGGAACGAAAAGAACAGTCCGAGCTCCGGTGACCAGGGAATGGAAAACGCGGCCGGCTGTTCGGCAGCAGCGAGAGGCAAAAGACTGGCAAAGTACAGGGTCAGAGTTGCGGGTAAGATTGCCAGAACCCACCCCGCGACATTTCCCGCACGCCGTGTCAATCCAGGCGCAATAAATGCAAGTCCGAAGACGGAAAGCACGGAGAGAGCCAGGATCACCCCTCCTCCCTTTCCAGCGCGTCCTCGTGCAGTGAGGGCACATACATGAAAACGCATTGCTCCCTGAGCCAGGCCGAATCCGCACGACATCGAAATACGTTCGGTACATCTAAAATATAGAAGGGCATGCCTTTTTCCCTCGAAAAAAGTTCAATCTCTCCTACAATGACGATCATCTGGTTCTTATTGTATACTACAGGCAGACCCCCGGTACAATACGCGGTTAACAATCTTCCAGTCTGGTCAACACTTCGATCTGCATCCTTTGCTCACCCATTGTCGCTGTCTTTTAATCTGAACGCACGAACACGACAGAACTGCTCGCATAATGAACTAACTTCCGAGAAACGCTGTCCCACCCCCAGGCCTCTAATCCTTTTAGTCCACGTGTCCCTGCTACGATAAGATCAATATCTTGTGCCTGGCTATGCTTAATAATTTCAGATGCCGGATCCCCTTTGCTGAGAAATGTCGTCACCTTGAGTCCTGCACCCTGCAAGATTTTTTTTGTTTCCGCGAGGAGAGTCCGCCCTTTCTGCTCAGCAAGATCCGCATGGCGGGACACATATTTCAGTTCCGTCGGGCTTGGCATCATGGAAAGCATAAAAGGCACGGAAGGAGTGAGGGGCTGCGTTCTGGACATAGGGTCTTGTATGGAAGGATAAAGCGGCTGCACATGCAGCACTTGCAGTTCCGTTTGCTCAGGCAGTGGAAATCCAGCCAGATATCGTGCAGCCTCGCGGGAGTTAGGTGAACCATCTGTGGTGAAAAGCACGCGCTGCAGCCCGCGATACGGGGTTCGCATCACAAGGACTGGCCAGCGGGCATTCTCGACGACCTGGTGCGCTACCCCTCCTAATAAGATGTTCAGGATGGAATACAGCCCTTTGGCTCCAATCAGCATCAGATCAGGGCGATGCTCCGTGCCGTACTCGATTAATTTTTGAGCAGCATTGCCCTGAAGAATCCTGGAGCTTGTTTCGACGGGGCTTCCCTCAAGAATCGTTTCTGCCTGCGCAATGGCAGCCTGCAATCCAGATTCATCGGGTGGCCGACCGGGAGTCAGCACACCCAGGATTGTGACTTTGCTGTTTGCAGGCAGTGGCAGGTCCCTAACCAGTTGAGTCGCTGCCAGCGAATGCTCCGAGCCATCGACAGCAAGGTGGATACGGAAAGCAGCAGGAAGGTCTCCATTCATCGCAAAGTCATTATACTCATACGGTCTAGGAATTACAACAATCGGACTGCGTATCGTTCCTGCCAGATAGCAAACCAGTTTTACCTTCGCACTTCATCACCAGCATTGCCAAGCGTCGGCGGCTGAATTTGAGCACCTGGCGCCCCGTGTAAGAAACCAATAAAGACCAGGTTATCCAGGGCACGGACCGTGTGCTGTTCACCAGGTTCGAACACAAGGAGTGTATTTGCACCAATCTCCCGCTCGATACCATCTCCACCTGCAAAGATACCTCGTCCGGACAGAACAACTACATAGAACGGTGAACTTGGGACGTTATGCTC
>DATFHE010000122.1:0-6585 GCA_035248745.1 Anaerolineales bacterium
GTTTTGATCGAGGCTTTTGTTTTGCGGTGTTCTTCATCCAGCCATTCGATGCGTTTGACGAGCTGTTCAAATTCCATAGCTTCCTCCGGGGGTACTTGGGTGCATTATACCGCTACGCCCCAGGCATGGTTTCAGCGACCCAGGTGCTCGAACATAAGGGGCAGGTTCGCCAGTAAAAATTGTACGGTCTGCGGGAAGAGACCAAGCAGGAAAAGCCCGACCATTCCCAGCCCGAGCATTGTCATTTGCGTGTAGCTTTCCTGCGGTGTCCAGCCTGTGTACTCGTCCGCCATGCTGATTACCGCCAGCGAGCGAAACGCGCTGATAAGCAGACCGGCAATCCCCACCGCCATCCATAGCGCCGCGCCGATTGACTCATGCGATAAACCCTCCCACAGAGCTAACCGGGCAGGGAAGCCCGCCAGTAGCGGGAATGCCCCTGCCGACAGCGTGGCGACGATCATGCCAGCGCCTGCCAGCGGCGTGACCCTCAAGATGCCGCGTGCCGCGCCGAACCGCATGGTTTCCACATGTTCCTTGATGATTGCCAGCGAAAGGGACCAGACTGCCAGCCCCAGCGCGCGTGCTGGAATAAGCAAAAACAAAATCGGTATTCCCAGCCGCAGATCCAGGCTGAGTGTCAGAAGTGAGAAACCCGTCTCCGCGATCGAGCCATAAGCCATGATCCGCCCAAGGTGGCGCTGGAACGCGGCGAAGGCGCCTCCGGTCACGACCATCAGCAAGCCCACGTAGCGAAGTGCAAGGACCAACTGTGGGGAGGAGCGAAGCCATGAATAACGATCCAAAAAGCCCGCGCCAAAAATGATTGTGATTGTCGGCAGAATCCACAGGAGAAATCCGACAATGTATGGAGAATTTTCTTCAACCAGCAGGGGAATCCAGCTGTAAAGTGGGAAGATCGCCAGCAGAAAGGCAAATCCCATGCCAAGCATCGCGGCAGATTGCGCCGTCAGCGCCAGGTCACCGGGGCTCGCTTCCACACCGGCTAACAGCCAGCCCGCCAGCAAAATAAACGGCATCGCTAAGGTCTGGTAGATGAGAAAGCGCACCACACCTCTACCCGGTGGTTGATAGATAGATGTGAGCATGGGGATGGCAATCAGGATTGCCATTTCGATAAACAGCGCTGCGTATAAAAACGGCTGCACGGCAATGGATGCCACCATGAGAGCAATGATCACGAAGCCCAGCGGTACCAGGCGCGTCGCTGTCCTGGAAGCTTCTGCGCCGAAGAACCAGAGTGCTGCCGCGCCGTAAATCAACGCCAAGAGCGAACCTTCCGTTGGCGGGATGCTGAGTGAGCGTCCGAGAATGGTAAGACCCGAGTCGATCCTAAACGAAAACGATCCTACTCTCAGCGCGACTTCGATAGGGACGAATTGCGCGATCGTTGCCAAAAGGACGGCAATCGATCCGCCTACCAGGCTGAGGAAACGCTGTTTATTGATGAAGAGCAGTAAAATTCCCAAACCAATGGGGAAAATAATCCAAAGCGTTGGTGCATTCATAGGGATTCGGTCTTTTGCGCATTGGCTGCAATCAGCAAATACGCCCCAACAAGAGCAAGACCAAGATTGATGACAGCTAAAAGCGCAGCCACCAGCACCGAGCCTTCCACAGTGGAGTAGAGAATCTCAAACCCGGAGAGCACAGTCATCAATCCGATAGCTACCTGCAGAATACGTGCCGTGATGCCCAGATGGAGCAACCCCATCCCGATCAGTAAAAGTCCCCCGTTGGTGACCGGGAAGCCTGCATCCGCCATAATCGTGTCGACCGCAGGGGTAACGACAGCAATGATCAGCACTACCGTAGACGCCGCAAACAGGTGGAAAAGCCGTCCGCGCGGCGAGAGATTTTCCTCTGCCGAAACATCCTCCGCGAGACCGGAGCGTGTCATACCGAGAATCGCAGCAGACATCCAGCCAGCAACCACTTTTACGGAAGCCATCCCGATAGGCCAGTGTTGAAGGATCAGCATAAACATGCCGAGGTATTGAATCGCCAGGAGAATGATGTTCCAGCGCCAGTCGCGGACGAACAGCAATCCTGCTGAGGTAATCACCATCAGGACAACAGCGATCCAGGCAAACGTTAATTCCATAGCTCAGGGATTCCTTTGCGCAAAAAAGGAAACAAAGAGCACCAGGACGAGTAACGTCCACATGACTCCACTTTCGCCTTCCAAAACATTGGAAATGACGTTGCTCACCCGTCCTAACTGCCTGTACACCCCCCATAATACCTGGTAACCCCAATCGAGCCAGGAGGTATTCGCCGGTTGTACCCAATGAGCACGGACCGGGTTGAGGATTCGCAGGCGCGGAGTCAGCCACGTCAAACCGGTGATTAACACTGCGGTGAGCGCCGCGGCAAACCAGTTTCCGAACTGCAACATTCCTTCCCATCCAAATACGCCCAACAAAAGGGTGATTAGCAATAAAAGGGAAATGCCAATGGGATAAACGTTCTTTGCCCAAATCTGTTGATCTTTGCTGCTGACTCGCGTCGTGGTGCGCAAACTATGACGAATGAAACCAGTGACCAGCATGGCATGTGCGGCGATCAGGGTCGGCCAAGCCAGCCAACCGAGAAGGGGAGGGACCAACCCGCTGTTCCAGCCAGTTGCCGTCAGCGAGAACGGTAATCCCGAAATCCCCCACGCTCCAATGAATAGGGCGCGCGTCAGCCATTTATTTTGCTCTGATGACAAAAACAGAGCGCCTCCTGCCAGGATGAGCCCGCAACCCCAGGCGGTCGCGCCGACCGGGTTGGCACGCAGCGCCGCAGCCACGGCGAGCGATCCCATGCCGATCAACCAGAAGGGCCTGCCTGTCAATTCGTCTGGCGCGCGCAACCATTGCCAGCCTCCGTACACGGCAGCCAGTCCTACAAGAATGGACAAGTAAGGTGTAATAGGAGCTGCAAGACTGGTTGGAGGAATTCTGGCGAGCAGGATCAGGCTGGATGCGGCTGAGATCATGCGCAAACCCGTCCCAAAGCCACGCCGCAGGGAGGACTCCCCGGAATACGGAAGATGGAGGGGTAAAACGCCAATGCGCAAACCTACCGCGAGCACTAAATATAACCCTGCCTGCGGAGGCGCAGAGCGGAAATCCAGAGCTTGTCCGTTGGCGACGCTTATCATGTCTGCCCAGAGCAGGACAAATGTGCCGGCGGCACGCGACGCAAATGCAATAACTGTGCGCTCGCTCAACGCGGGATCTTTCATGACGCGCATCTGAGCGATCAGTTCCGAAATGTCGATGGCTGCCCAGATCAACACAAGAGTCAACGGGTTATCGGCGAGGACAGCCAGGATTCCCAGCGAGGTCAGAATTAACGTTCCTACCCAGTTAATGGGCTTGGGGAAATTACTGCGCACAACGGCTGTCAGGATAATGGCGAGACACAACGTCGTCAGGCTTAATGTGAATGTCCATGCGATTCCGTCCCCAACAAAGGTTGGAGACTGGGAGAATAAGACTTCAGGCTGCCAGGCAGGGAATTGAACAGCAAGCGGCATTTGTGGCTGCCATACAAACACGCTGATCCATCCCAGGAGCGCCCCGCCGGTGGCAATCAACCAGTGATAGCGAAAGTTTGGCGCGGCAAACTGCAGCACCAGCAAAACAATCGCCGTTACTAACAAAGTTGCCACGGTGATGAGAATCAACATGCAATACTGTCCTTCGGCATGACCATCGGGTGGTCAGGGCTAGATTTTATCAGGTTTGCCCCGCTCGCCTCATTTCGTCGCTGGAAAGCGAGCGGGGTTTGCAGGTACCCCCATTTGTTGTAGAATTTAGTCCATGCGGCTTCATCGCTTCCAAATTCTATTCATTTTGTTCATCAGTTTTATTTCCTCCTGTGATATCCAGCCAACTGACATAGCCTTTAGTGGTAGTGCCTCTCCAACTCCTTTTCAGCCTCTCACGGAAAATACCCCGGCTTCTCTCTATACAGAAGCAGCTCCGACGCCTCTTAACCTCCCCACGTTTACGCCCCTGCCGTCCACGCCGACGGAACGCGTGATCCTACCGGAGGTCATGCCGGCTGGAGTTAATGTTCCGGCGTTTACCCTGCCGAAGGACTTGAATCCCCTGACGGGCTTGCCTCCCTCTGATCCAGCTTTGATGGAACGCCGCCCGCTGGCGATCAAGGTGGCGAATTATCCGCGTTATAACCGCCCACAGTATGGGTTGACGCTTGCAGACAACATCTATGAATACTACATCGAAGGTGGACTAACGCGCTTTATCGCGGTCTTCTACGGGAACAACTCTGAGTGGGTGGGACCTGTCCGTTCAGGGCGTTACTTTGATGAGCATATCCAGCGCATGTACCATGCCTACCTTGTATTCAAATTTGCCGATCCACGAGTCGAAACTCACTTGGAAACCACAGGTGATGTTGCACCCTTCCTGGTTGTCCCCAGCATCGGATCATGTCCGCCATTTAACTTGAAGCCGGATCGTGATGTAGAGGCCTATAATAACTCTTACTTCAATACATTGTTGTGGGAAGGCTGTGTTACCAAGAATGGATTGGAGAACGAGCGCCCGATGATCCGAAATGGCTTTTTCAGCGAGATGTCACCGACCTCGGAACTGCTGGGGACACAGATGTACACCTATTATTCCGCGGACTCATATAATTACTGGGAGTATGACTCCGAGACAAAGCAATATATTCGTTATCAGGAATTGTCTGATACTCGGAATGACAAACCGGAGTCGTATGATGTATTAATCGACGCAGCCACGGGCGAGGCTGTCCATGCTGCCAATGTTGTGTTCATGCTTGTCCACCATAATTTTTCGAACACATTCGATGAGGAGGATGAGGTCTATCAAATTGATCTCACCGACTCGGGGGAAGCCTACGTCTTCCGAGATGGGGTGGGGATTCCCGCACGCTGGATTCGCACCAACAAAGACCAGCCGCTTCTTTTGACCACGCTGAACGGCGCGCCCATCTATCTTCGTCCCGGCATTACATTTTATGAAGTTCTCGGTGCCGCTTCTTATGTCGATCAGGATACGGGGGAATGGAATTTTCACCACTCGACACCGTGAGATGCGACCAGCGCAGCAGTCTTGATGATAAAATAAGTATCCATGACTCTTGATCCCACGTTTGTCAGCAATCTGATTTTGGTACTGACCGGTTTCGGCGGGGCGTTCCTGGCTGCGTTGTGGATCTCACTTGTCATCTGGACGTATCGTGATATCCGTACGCGCGCCCGCGATCCATTGGTACAAACCCTTGCCACACTGCTGGTGGCTGTGCTCAATCTGCCGGGAATCCTGGTTTATCTGATCCTACGCCCGCCGCGGACTCTGGAAGAGGAATACCAGCGGACACTCGAAGAGGAAGCGCTTTTGCAGGCGTTGGAAGATCTGCCTTTATGCCCCGGCTGCGAGCGCCGCGTCAAAGATGACTGGCAGGTCTGCCCAAACTGTCACACGAAACTTAAAAAGAACTGCGAAAACTGCGACCGGCTCATGGAATTACCCTGGAACATCTGCCCCTATTGCGGGACGCCTGCTGCAGGGATGCGCCGCGATACCAGTACAAGCATGGATGAAGCGCTGCGCGGTCTAAAGCTGAACGATGAGTCCGAGGAAGTAAAAATCGAAGAGCAAAAATGACAGTCACACGGTACGAAGTCATCGGTGGCTGTCATTTCCTCTCAGGAGAAGAATGGCAAAGATCGTTGGTCTCGAAGAAATTAAGTCAGATGGGGAACTGCAGCAGGAACTGGGACAGGGCGGAAAATTTGTTATGTACCAATACTGTATTTCAATTCTGATCCTAACCTTCAAACGTTCTTCGAGCGTGTACTTTATTCGGCATGAGGAAAACGCTGTCTTAAAAGGGCTTCCGTTTACATTGCTCTCCCTTCTGCTGGGGTGGTGGGGGATTCCGTGGGGACCCATTTATACGATTCAAAGCCTTTGGGTCAACCTAAGGGGTGGTAGAGACGTCACGCAGGAGATCATGCCTTCCATGAGACATGTAACAACGACTCCGAATTGATACCATGAAAATCGAATCGATTACCCTGCATCATATTTCTATGCCGCTGGTCGCGCCGTTCGAAACCTCCTTTGGGCGGGAAACGGATCGTCAGTGCGTGCTGATTACAATGCGTGCCGATGGGCTGACGGGATACGGCGAATGCGTTGCCAGCCGCGATCCCGGCTATAGCTATGAGACCGCCGGGACGGCCTGGCACATCCTCAAGGATTTCATCGCTCCCCACATCCTCGGGAAAGATCTGATTAACGCGCAGGACTTCCAAAAACGCATCGAAGGGATTCGCGGTCACCACCTTGCCAAGGCTGGCGTAGAGATGGCATTGTGGGATTTGATTGGGAAGCGTGATGGTAAATCGTTAAAGCAACTGTTTGGAGGCACACGCGAAAAGGTAGATGTGGGCGTCTCGATCGGGATACAGGCATCGGCTCCGGCTTTAGTACGAACGGTCGAGTCGTATCTTGAGAAAGGGTATCGCAGGGTCAAGATCAAGATCAAGCCCGGGCGCGAAGTTGAAGAGAC
>DATFHE010000123.1:0-4043 GCA_035248745.1 Anaerolineales bacterium
CGGCACGATCCAGAACGATATTCTCAAGGAATATGTGGCGCGCGGCACGTATATCTTCCCGCCCGCGCCGTCTATGCGGCTGATCACGGACATCTTCCAGTACTGCGCCGCCGAAGTGCCGAGCTGGAACACGATCTCGATCTCGGGGTATCACATCCGGGAAGCTGGCTCGACCGCCGCGCAGGAAGTGGCGTTCACGCTCTCGAACGCGATCGCCTATGTGGAAGCTGCCCTCCAGGCTGGGCTCAGCGTGGACGAGTTTGCCGGACAGCTGTCGTTCTTCTTCAACGCCCACAACAACCTGCTCGAAGAGGTCGCCAAGTTCCGCGCCGCGCGGCGAATGTGGGCAAAGATCATGCGCCAACGCTTCCAGGCGCAGAAACCTTCCAGTTGGCAGTTGCGTTTTCATACGCAGACCGCCGGTTCCACGCTGACTGCACAACAGCCGGAGAACAATGTGGTACGTGTGACGCTCCAGGCTCTGTCTGCCGTCCTCGGCGGGACGCAGTCTCTGCACACCAACAGCATGGACGAAGCGCTTTGGCTTCCGACCGAAAAGGCGGTGCGTGTTGCACTCCGCACCCAGCAAATCATCGCACACGAATCAGGTGTGGCTGAGGCGGTGGACCCGCTGGCGGGATCGTATCTCATCGAATACCTCACCGACGAGATTGAAAATCTTGCCACCGAATATATTGCCAGGATCGACGATATGGGCGGCGCGTTGCAAGCCATCGAAACGGGCTATATGCAAAATGAAATTCAAGACGCTGCCTATGCCGCGCAGCAGGCAGTTGAGAGGAAAGAACAGATTGTCGTCGGAGTCAATCAATTCAATGTGGACGAAGAGATTACACTGGAACGCTTGAAGGTTGACCCGGCGATTGAGCTGGGGCAGAAGGCAAAGTTGAAGGAACTACGGGAGATCAGAGACCAGAGACTGGTGGACGAGTTGCTGGAGAGGTTGAAGGTTGCCGCGATGGGCACTGATAATGTGATGCCATTCTTTATTGAATGTGTAGAAAACGATGTTACCCTCGGCGAGATTTGTAACACTCTTAGAGTGGTGTGGGGTGAGTACGTCGCGGATGGGTTTTAAGGAGTACCATGCCACGATTAATTCCTTTACCAGACGGATCGTGGTATTCCATTAACATTTTATGAGATCTGAACACAAAATAAAAATTTGTAATCTGCGCTTCACGGGGAAAATTAATGTACCCTCCTTATAATAACGAACCTTATAAGGAGACAACTGCCCAACATGGTACAAAAGGATTCCAAGACACTAGCTAGTCCGTACCAGAAAACCCCGCGTATCGAGCGGAATGAGGACGGCACCTGGCATATCCGCGGGTATGCGGAAGCAAAAGAATTACTTAAGGAAGATCTTTTACAGGATGGTTTCCAGGCAGACAGTGTAAGGCGCTCCGGGCTGGACCCCGTCCTGTATCAACACGGGGAAGCACATCGCAAACAACGCGCTGCCATTGCGAAATATTTCAGCCCGGCGACGGTTTCACAAAAACACCTGCCAATGCTCGAACGCGTTGCCGATGAGACCATCGCCGAATTGCTCAAAGGTAAGCGCATGGATTTGAAAACCCTCTCCCGGCGTATGGCAGCCGTCGTGACCATGGAGGTGGTAGGGCTGGATTTCACGGAAGGCATTGTCCAACGTCTCGACGCAATGCTTCACACGCCTGTTGAATTGCAGAAGAATCCGATCGCGCGGCTCCTTACCTTTATTAGGGGGCAGTTGCTCCGCATTCGCTTTTGGCTGACAGACGTCCGCCCGGCGATTGCCAGACGCAAGCGAGAGCCGCAGGATGACGTGGTCTCGTATATGTTGTCGAAAGGCAGCAGCGAAATCGCGATCCTGGCAGAGTGCATTGTTTACGGCGCGGCGGGGATGGCCACCACACAGGAATTTATCTGCGTGGTGTTGATGCACGCCCTGGAAAATCCCAGCATACGTGCCGCGCTCACTTCTGAGGACGTCAACGTCCGCTACAATGCCCTGCATGAGATTCTGCGCCTCGAACCGGTCATTGGCAAGATCAAGCGCAAAGCCATCGAGCCGGTCTCTGTGAGCAGCAACGGCGAGACGCATCATATCCCTGCGGAGGCAAAGATCGAATTCCATGTCTATCATGTCAATGCGGATGAACAAGCGGTGGGCACCGAGCCGGAACGGCTGAATCCGCATCGCTCGATGGAGAAGGGAACGTATCGCTCGGCAATCAGCTTTGGCTCTGGTCCACATCGCTGTGCGGGCGAGCACCTCGCCCTGGCGGAGACCGATGTATTCATCCGCAAGCTGCTGGCGCTGGATGGGCTGCGTGTCACGCGCCAGCCGGATATTTCCCATAATAAGACCGTAGAAGGATACGAAATCAGCAATTACATGGTCGAATTAAGCTAGCAGAGTATCTTTCTTCAGATAATGGGAGAGCCTGCAAAGCTCTCCCATTATTTCATTTCAAATAGAAATCCTCTCCCACATGCGCGTTTTATTTTATCAGTGTAAACTTGGGATATGACCGGACCAGGCCCAACTTCCTCGCTGATCGAGATTAAGAATCTTCGCAAGGTCTACAAAACGCCAGCAGGCGACTTTACGGCAGTCAACGGTATCAATGTGGAAGTACAGAGAGGGGAATTTGTCGCCATCATCGGCAAGTCGGGGAGCGGAAAATCCACGTTTATCAATATGATCACAGGCATCGACCGCCCTACATCTGGAGAGATCTGGATCGATGGCGCGCCTGTCCATTCCTTCAACGAAGGACAGATGGCGGCGTGGCGCGGGCGGAACCTGGGGATTGTCTTTCAATTCTTTCAATTATTCCCCACGCTAACGATCCTGGAAAATATTATCCTGCCGATGGAATTGAACAAGCTGTACTCAAAAAGGGAGCGCAAGGAACGCGCCATGCACCTGCTCGAAAAAGTGGAGATGATCGCGCAGGCACATAAACTCCCGTCCGCGATTTCTGGCGGGCAGCAGCAGCGTGTAGCGATCGCCCGGGCGCTGGCAAACGATCCGCCGCTGCTCGTGGCAGACGAGCCCACGGGCAACCTCGACTCCAAAACAGCCGAGAAGATCTTTTCCCTGTTTGAGAGTCTGGTCGTGGCCGGGACGACCATTCTGATGGTCACACACGACAGCGATCTGGCGCGTCGCGTGAACCGCACCATTCTGATCTCGGATGGAGAAGTGGTTAACGAATATCTGGTGCGGGCACTTTCCACACTGACCCAGGATCAACTCGTAGAAATTTCGCGCACGGTTCAGCCGCAAATCTTTCCGCCGAATTCTGCGATCATCCGTCAGGGCGAAAAAGGAGATAAGTTTTATATTTTGCTCAACGGAAAGGCAGATGTGTACATCCGCAAGCCGGGCGGGAGTGAGATCCAGGTGAGCCAGCTGATACCCGGTCAATACTTTGGAGAAATGGCGTTGCTGGGTGGTGGCGTGCGCTCCGCAACGGTCAAGGCATCTTCCGAAGGTCCTGTCTCGGTTGCCGCCTTGGATGAGAATGCATTCACCTCTCTGATGGATGATTCGCGTTCGCTGCGTGAAGAGCTCATGGGACTCGTGGAAAGACGGAATACCTATCACCAGCTTCAAACACTTTCCTCCCTGGATGAACATATACTGCATTCCATTCTGAAAGATAAAGAACCGACAATTTATAAGGAAGGTCACGAGATCCTAAAACAGGGAGATGTCGGCGATACGTTTTATTTATTGCTCGATGGTCAGGTGGACGTTCTCGTCAAAGATGAGCAGGGCAGTGAAGTGCAGGTCAATCAAATCTCGCGCGGAAGTTTCTTTGGCGAGATGGCATTGATGGGAAATAAGCGCCGCAATGCAACCGTCCGGGTAAGCAGGGGACATACGGCGAAGCTCATCGAGCTGAGCGTGCGGGAATTTGACCAGCTGGAAGATTCCTCGGAAGACTTCAAGTCACACGTCTATCGCGCCGCGGGGGCGAGGAGACGACAACTTGAAAACACACGCGGGCAAGGCGCCGAAA
>DATFHE010000124.1:0-4621 GCA_035248745.1 Anaerolineales bacterium
GGACAGGTTCTTAAATAAACGACAGTGGGAGTCGTAAAATAAATAGAGCGGGATAGTCTCCCGCTCCATTTATCGCCCTGCCAGTTCGACCACTAATGTATCCATTGCCAAATCGAGGGTCATTTGGCTTGTCTTCACCCCCTCGTCAATCGTGAGCAGCTTCCGATAAATATATTCCAATGACTCGATCGAAAAGCGCGCCGCCTGCTGCGTAGTTTTCTCGGCAACAAAGGGATGCACTCCTAACGCCCGCGCTACATCATTCTGGTTGCCGCGCGCATCCAGTATTTCACGTGCCTGGAGCAGCAAACGGAACTGTCTTACAACCATCCCCCATAGAGCGAATTCATCTTCTGTTTCCAGCAAACGGTGCAAAAGATGCTGCGCAGATTTTCCATTGCCATTCGCCAATGCATCCACAAAATCAAACACGGACTGCTGCGAGGTCACGATGCAGACCGCTTCGACATCCTGCGCTGTGATCGGCCGCGCCCAGTTGACGTATGCCAGCAGCTTGGCGATCTCCATCCCTGCCTGCCGCGTGTCCACACCGACCATCTCCTTAAGCATCTCCGCGGCGCGCGGCTCGATCTTCCCATCCTGGTTCTTCGTCTCGTTGACGATCCAGCCGGTCATGTCTTTCAGACGCGGAAGCATGAATGCTTTCGTTTGGATCCGCTGGCTGTTCTTCTCTGCCCACTTCACCAGCCAGTGTTTTTCAGCTTCCTTCGGTTCCACCGATTCAAACATCACCAGGCGTGTGGTCTCTGGTGCTTTCTCGAGGAACTCGAGAAACTTTTTACGGGCATTCGGATTGTTGTATTTAGAGGAGGGATTCTGTAGCAGAACCAGCCGTCGCTTGGCGAGGAATGGCATGGCGTTAACCGCGTTGTTCAGGGCATTTTCGTCCATCGAACGCGCCTCGAGGCGGGCTGTATTCATACCTGCGCTGGTGGGGTCGGGAAAGTCTGACTCAAATTCCTTGAGCCTGCGCGTGATCGCGAATTCGTCGTTGCCGAAGAGGAAGTAGAGGTTGGGCATGGGTGAGTATACAAGTACACAGGTACTGCCTGTTCCCTGTCTACCTGTGTACTTAGCGCGTGATGATTCGATGAACGCCCTTGCGCACCGGAGTCACATCGATGATTTGCATATTGCCCAGGTCCGCTTCGGTCGTGACGTGGCGCTGCATCCAGGTGCCAGCCGGTTTACTGAGCAGGAACCCAACAACCCCAAATACCAAAGCGATTGGTAGCAACAAAAGGCGCGCCCGCGTCGAGCGCGCGCTCTGAAACGGCAGCCAGGCCAGGGTCCCCGGCAGGAACGCCGTGGCGACTAAGTTTGTCCCGCAACCGGGGTGGATCGCTAGTCCCCTTTCACCGGCGCGCAAACGCGAATAGGCTTCATTCAGCGCCGAGCGGATCTCATCGGCCCGAAGGTCACCAAAAATAAAGAAGCCGGTCGGGTTGGAATGCCCTCCCATGTTGATGTTATGGGTTCGCGACAGCATGTGGAGCGTGGCATGTTCGAGCGCATGGTTGCGTCGTGTTTCGAGGATATAGGGAAGATCGAGGATCATAATTTCATTATAGCTGGAAAGCTATACTCCTTTTCCAAATCATATCTTCAGCAAAGAAAAAGTAGTTAATTTTTCGTCGTGATTCGATGGACGCCTTTTCGCGTACGCACGACTTCTATAACTTGCAGGGGTCCCAAATCCGCTTCCGTAGTGACGTTACGCTGCAGCCAGGGTCCCAAAGGTTTGCTGAGGAAAAACCCAAACGCGCCTAAAAGCAATACAAGAGGCAACAGCAGGAGTTGTCCCCGGCGGGAACGGGCTCCCTGAAAAGGAACGAACATAAAGGTCGCCGGGAGGACCATGGAGGTCGCAAGATTCGTCCCGCAGCCCGGATGAATAGCAAGTTCACGTTCGCCGGCACGCAGGCGGGTCATCGCTTCTTGCATCGCGTTGCGCAGGTCATCTGTGGCAACATCGCCAAAGATAAAGAAGCCTGTGGGATTGGAATGCCCGGCCAAAGTTTTGTCATCATAACTGCGTGCAAGGATCTTAAGCGTAGCATGTTCCAAGGCGTGGTTGCGCCTTGTGGCAAGATAAGCAGGGAGTTCGAGAATATTCATACATTTATTATAGTGTCAAAGCCCCCTTATATCCGCTGGAGCGAAATAAGAATACTATAAGAGATTAATTAATGGTTGACGTTTTCCAGCTTGTGATATGTCTCGAGCAAACTGATCAAAATCCGATCTGTGAATGTATGCATTTTGTGAAGCATCTCCTCCCAGGCACTCCCGGAAAGAATATTCGCTTCGCGGAACACTTTCATGACGGATTCAATCAAGACGTTACGAAAAAACAATAAAGCCTGTGTGGCGTCTACCTCGCTGAGACCGTAACGGCGGGCGCGGGAGGCATATTCGTAGCCGATCGCGTGCGCTTCAAAGTCGTCACCGTCTTCTGCAGCCAGATAGGTCATGAGTCCCTGTGAGAGGGACCGCGCACTTTCGCGATATTGTCTGCGCGCGTGTTCGTCCAGTTTCTGATACCAGCCCTGCGACTCCAGGTTTGCTTCTCCAATTTGCACACGGACGTTTTTCATCGCGGTCGGGAGAATATTTTCAGGCTCGATCCGTATCTCGCGCGCCGTCTTCGCCCAGAGCAACACTTCATTGCGGCGATAACGCCGGTGTCCGCCTGACGTGCGGTGTGTTGGCAAGACGCCTTTATCAGACCACAACCTGACGGTGCTTGGATGCACACCCAGTAATTTTGCGGCATCACTGAGAGAAAGCCAGTCATCCATGATTACTCCGCTGCGATTGCCACTTTTTCGACAAAGGAAGGGTCTTCCACCTGCTTTTTGAAGGCACTGATATCAATACGATAGAGCATGATCGTGGCGATGACCAGCATGAGGGCTTCGATGCTGAACACAACCAGGTACCCGCTCAGTGCGTTGCTCGTGGCTTGTGTGACCACATCTCGTACCACCCCGCCGAGGATCGATCCCGTGAGACGCGAGAGCGCATTCGAGAAGCCCCATGCTCCGATGTAGAGCCCAACCATCCCGGGGATCGTCAGGTCGAACATGAGCGAGAGGTTCGAGACGGTGGAGAGTCCAGTGCCAATGCCGAGGAGAGTGACACCCATATAAAATACATTCTGATTGAGAAGGATACCACTCACGACAATGACAATAAACCCTAACAACGCGCCGGTGTTGCCCAATTGTGCCACCAGTCGTTTCGACACGCGTCCTTCCAGCAGCCCGGCAATGAGGATCGCCAGCAAAACAAAGGTCCCCCAAATAGACGTGATGCGCGTGGTCTGAGTCACTGTCATGCCGAAGGCTTCCGCACCAAATGGTTCCAGCAGGACGTCCTGCCCGAGAATTGCGGCGAGGAGTAAAAGCAAATAAATAAAGAAGACGCGCGCAACCGGGTTCGCCGTGATGGCAGATGTCATTTGTTTGACTGTATATGTCTCGGATGCGCTCTGCGAGAATCGGTTAGAACGCGGCTCAAGTTTGATGAGCCCAAGCAACCCAAGGAATAAGGCAAAAGCTGCCACCACTCCGAAGGCGCGGATTAATGCTTCAGGTGTATAAGGGTCCACCATGCGGCTGAGTCCGATGGCGGTCACGATGATTGAAGCGATCATCATGAACCACATCGTCGCGATCGTTTTGCCGCGTTCGTTCTCGCCGGA
Source organism: Anaerolineales bacterium (assembly GCA_035248745.1). Classification (GTDB taxonomy): domain Bacteria; phylum Chloroflexota; class Anaerolineae; order Anaerolineales; family Villigracilaceae; genus Defluviilinea. The sequence goes on from DATFHE010000124.1 coordinate 3,728, forward strand.
GAGTTCAGATGCCAGGGATAGATACGAGACCGCCGAGAGGTTATACCCCATCCCCCAGGCGCCAAACGCAAGGATGCCCGCAAGCAAACCCAACGGAAGATTCTCTGCCATCAGGAATGCGACCTGCGGCGAGACAATTACGCCGAGCACGCAGAGAATCAGTCCTGCCAGAATATACGGTGTGCGGCGAAAACCAAGGATTGGATGCCTGTCAGAATACGAACCGATGGCGACCTGAATGGGCGAGAACAGATAGGGAAGCGAAGCGAGAATCGCGACCACAGTCGCGGAAATCGCAAGCTCCTTGATCATCACACGGTTGAGCGTACTATTGATTGGGACAAGCGTCATCGCGACCGCGACATGAATTAAGCCTAGCTGGAAGCGTTTGAGGAACATGACTTCTTTCTGGGACTGCGAGGAGCCTCCCGCGAAGGGTCGCTTCTCGCCCGGATAAAGTTTTGCTTAAATACAGGAAGGGCGCTTTGAGACGCCCTATTCTGTTGATTGTATTGTAGGCAGAACCACACAAAATACAATGTAGATTTATATAGGATTTTGCTAGAGCTTTGTTAGAATTCTGCAGATTTTGGGGTGAGCTGCGACTCAGGCGCAGGTTTTGCAGCTCCATGGCGCGATACCTTGCCGAGACGATGCTTTTTCATTCCCTCAGCAAGGTAATAGCTTCCAACCACAAAAACCATGGCAGCGAACTGGAAGATCAACCCTTCCCAGGTGGGATATATACCAAACCATGTGCCAAGCCAGTAAGGCAAATCCAAGCCTTGCATGACATGAATAGGAAGCCAGCCCACCACCTGCAGAACGTGAATAGTGCTGCCTACCATCTGCAGCAAAACCGAGCCAATCAGGACACCGGTGATCACCAGTATT
>DATFHE010000125.1:0-10000 GCA_035248745.1 Anaerolineales bacterium
GAAAAGCAATGGGTCCTGAAGTGATTCTGGCGTACGAGATGAACGGCGAGCCGCTTACATCTGTGCGTGGATTCCCTCTGCGGGCGATCGTGCCAGGCTACATTGGCGCGCGTAGTGTAAAGTGGCTGGATCACATTACCGTGCAAAACGAGCCATCCCAAAATTATTTTCAAAGCCATGCCTACCGGCTGTTCCCCCCGTCTACGCGCCCGGAAGCGGTAGATTGGGGGGATGGCGTGATGCTTAGCGAAATGAATGTGACCTCGGTGATCTGCTCACACGCTGAAGAGGAACGCGTCCCGCCCGGTCCTGTCACCGTGCAGGGATACGCAATGGCAGGCGGTAGGGAAATTGCGCGTGTGGATGTCTCCTGTGACGGCGGTCTTACCTGGGTCCAGGCTGAATTGTTTCATGAAACAAGTTGTTGGGCATGGACATTATGGACGGCAAATTTTAACCTGGCACCTGGAGGCTATCAGCTCGTTGTGCGTGCCATGGATGCTGCCGCCAACACGCAACCACAGGATATTTCACAGGTCTGGAATTTTAAGGGATATATGAATAATGCCTGGCACCGGGTGAACATCCAGGTAGGCTGACAGGATGTGAGCCGTCCACATCCTCATTAATAGCTCCCAGCACGAATTACGCTCACAATTTTATGGTATAAAAATTATGGGTTGACGGTCGGTCCCAGGGAAGGACAGGATGGGATCACAGAAACGCCGCCAATGATGTGCGCCTCCCCTGGCTCTCATATCATGCAATCATTCTGAAAGTAATACTTAATTATGGTACAGCCAAATCTTTCCACTGTGCATTCCCATCTTATCGCCCTCTACGGTCCATCTGTTGGAGATGACGTATTGGAGCGACTCAGTTTGCTCTTAAGCAAATATCGAAATCTGCCTGCATTTTCAGGGAACGATCAGGCTTTTCTTTCCGAGCGGGATAGTGTGCTGATCACCTATGCGGACCAGTTAAGCGAACCGAATACGCCGCCTCTCGAGACATTAACTCGTTTTTGTGAGAAGTATCTTTCCGGTTTAGTGAATAGCGTACACGTGCTGCCATTCTATCCCTATTCTTCAGATGATGGCTTCTCGGTGATCGATTATCGTGCAGTCAACCCCGAGTTTGGGAGCTGGGAAGATATTTCCCGCCTCAGCCACAGCTTCCGTTTGATGTTCGATGCAGTCATCAACCATGCCTCGGTGCAGCACGAATGGTTTCAGGGATTTTTGAGGGACGACTCTCGCTATCGCAAGTACTTTGTGGTGGTGGAGGGGGACCCTGATCTTTCGCAGGTGGTGCGTCCTCGTGCCCTGCCGCTTTTAACCAACTTTGCTACCCCGTCCGGTCCCAAACAGGTGTGGACGACGTTCAGCGCCGACCAGGTGGACCTCAATTTTCAGAACCCGGATGTGCTTCTGGAGATCATCGATACGCTCCTGTTTTATATCTCTCAGGGCGCGCAGCTCATCCGCCTGGACGCGATCGCCTATCTCTGGAAGGAGATCGGCACCTCCAGTATTCATCTGCCGCAGACTCACCGGATCATTCAGTTGTTCCGTGCAGTCCTTGATATTGTAGCGCCGCATGTTATCCTAATCACGGAAACGAATGTCCCTCACGTGGATAATATCTCTTATTTTGGCAACGGCGCCGATGAAGCCCAAATGGTGTATAACTTCGCGCTGCCGCCTCTCCTTCTGCACACACTTCACACAGGGAATAGTCGCGCTCTTTCAAAGTGGGCGGCTGGGTTAACCTTGCCATCCGTAGAGACGACGTTTTTTAATTTCCTCGCCTCGCATGACGGAATCGGGGTTAACCCCGCACGCGGCATTCTTTCGAATGAAGAAATCGATGCTCTGATTCAACATGTGATCGATCATGGCGGGCTTATCTCCTATAAGAACGATGTCAGCGGCAGACAAATCCCATATGAGATGAACATCAATTATTTCGATGCGCTCTCGAGCCCAGATTCAGAGGAACCGCTTAGCGCACAGGTGGATCGTTTCATGATCTCTCAGGCAATCATGCTGGCGCTGGTCGGTGTGCCGGGCATTTACTTTCACAGCCTGTTCGGTTCGCGCAACTGGCAGGCAGGCGTGGAACTGACCGGTCGAAACCGGACCATCAATCGCCAGAAATTCGATCTCGCCAGTTTCGAGCGCGAACTCGAGGATGAGTCATCTTTACGTAATCAGGTCTTTCAGCGATATGCGCAGCTTCTTCGCGCTCGCGCAGGGTCGCCCGCGTTTCACCCGCACGGCAGGCAGGAGATTTTGCAGTACAACGAAGCGATCTTCGCGATCCTGCGCTTCTCACCGGATGGAAGCACGCGTGTGCTCTGCCTGCACAATATTTCAGACCAGCTGCAAAGGGTAAAAATAGAAGCAAAGGAAATCTTTGGTTTGTTCGCGGGCGGATTCATCGACCTGATCACTGAAAGTCGAATGGACGAGGTGTCGAATAATCTCGTGACTCTACAGCCCTACCAATCTTTATGGTTAAGGATCAAGGAGTGAAGATGGATGCCCTGTCGGCTTGGAAAAGGACACTGTGAGCAAGGTTGCGCTTTTGCATTATTCGGCACATCCGGTCGTCGGAGGCGTGGAAAGCGTCCTCGGTCACCAGGCGCGCCTGATGGCAGATGCCGGTCACGAGGTCCGTATCGTGGCTGGACGAGGAGAGCAGACCGATCCGCGCATTCCGTTTATTCACATCCCGCTGGCTGATTCGCGGGATCCCGAAATCCTTGCCCTGAAAGCGGATCTGGACGCCGGGCGCCTTCCACCAAGCTTTTCCAAACTTGCCGATGTACTGACTGCGGAACTGTACGAGGCATTAGACGAGACCGATATTTTGATTGCTCACAATGTTTGCTCGCTCAATAAGAACCTGGTCTTGACTGCCGCGGTGAAGAACCTTAGCAAGATTTTCCAGGTCATCGTATGGCATCATGACCTGGCATGGACGACGCCGCGTTATCGCCATGAATTGCACGATGGATATCCCTGGGATTTGCTCCGGGAAGCATGGGACGGTGTGAAGCAGGTCACCGTGTCTGAGGCGCGCCAGGGTGAACTGGCGGAATTGCTTCGGGTTCCCAGGGATGAGATTACGGTCATCCCCAACGGTGTGGACGTTTCTACGTTTCTTAAACTCGAAGCCGAGACACATGACTATGTGCGCCAGCTCGATCTGCTTAACGCCGCACCGGTGTTTCTGCTGCCTGTGCGCATCACACCGAGGAAGAACATCGAATTGGCACTGCGGGTTTGTGCAAATTTGTTGCCCCATTTTCCCGACGCGAAGCTGGTTGTCACCGGTCCGCTGGGACCACACAACCCTGCAAATGTCCATTACTTTGAGATGCTCACGTCGTTACGGAAAGAACTACAGCTGGAACATGCCGCGCACTTTCTTGCGGAGTTAACAGATCAATTCATCCCCGACCCTGTGATATCGGATTTTTATCATCTTTCCGATGCCCTGTTCATGCCATCCACGGAAGAGGGATTCGGCATTCCCATGTTGGAAGCCGGGCTGGCAGGCTTGCCGATTTTTTGTTCGGACATCCCGCCACTAAGAAGCCTGAGCAGCTCCAATGCGACGTACTTTTCGCCTGACGCCGATCCCGTTGAGCTCGCCAACCGGATTGTGAATCATCTTTCTTTCGACCCTGTGTTCCGCATGCGTATGCGTGTGCGCAGAGAATTTTCCTGGGAAGGAATATATGCGCGCGAGATTGCGCCGCTGCTTGTTAAGTGAATAGTAGGAGGTTTTGTGAAATCTGGTCAAAAAAATAGACTCTTTAAGAAAATCCTCGTCCCAATCGTCTACGGCTGCGAATCGAACTCTGCGATCAACGCTGCCCGCGTAATTGCCAGTGGAGACAATGTAAAGCTTGTGGGACTTGTCTACGTCCCGGAGGGGGAATCGCTCAGCAGCGCAGCCGTATCGGTGCAAGAAGTCCGCCAGACGTTGAGGGAGCTTTCTGCTGAGAAACATCTCCGTGGTGGGACCCAGGTCTTTGCGACGCATCGTCCATGGGAGGAAATTGTACGGATCAGCGAAAAAGAAAAGCCCGATCTACTGATTCTGGAATATCCGTGTCAATTCGAAGCAATCCAGGTGACTCCCAAGGAGGTCTTGTCTCAGCCTCCCTGCGATATTGCCATTGTCAATTCCCATATAACGGATACTTTCAAGAATATTTTAGTTCCTGTGCGCGGTGGTCCCTATGCGGAACTGGCTTTGCGCACCGCGCTCTCCATGAGTCGCTCCCAACCTGCGGCTATAACGTCCCTTCATATGGTCCCCACCGATCCTGCACATAAACAGGATGACGCATTTCGCGGAATGGAGCGCGTCCTGAAGAATCTTCCTGATGTAATGAAACAGAATATCATCACTGATGACCCATCGGAGATCATCTTTGAATCATCCGGTCAGTTTGATTTGACTGTGATGGGCGCCAGCGTGCGTTCGGCAGACGAGTTCACGTCCATGGGTCCGGTAGCGGAACGGATCATGAATCAGAGCCCGTGTGGCGTGATCGTGGTCAAGACCAGCCAGCCTATTCCATTCAGCCCCGAGAGCGAAGAGGCAGGGCAAACAGCCATCTCGGTGCTGGTGGATAAGTGGTTTGCAGAAAACACCTTCCATGCCGATGAATTTCAGGATCTCAATTATTTATTAAGCCTGAAGCGGGCACGTGGTCTTTCGATCAGCCTGGCGCTGCCGGCACTTAACGAAGAGAAGACGGTCGGGAATGTGATCCAAACCATTAAGAGGGCGCTGGTAGAAGCTGCCCCGCTTTTGGATGAAATCGTGTTGATCGATTCCAATTCCGAAGATCGGACGCGCGAGATTGCACAAAGCCTGGATGTACCTGTTTATATCCACCAAAAGGTTCTGCCAGACTATGGAGCGCGGCGCGGCAAAGGGGAGGCGCTCTGGAAGAGTCTGTATTGCACGCAAGGAGATATTGTCATCTGGCTGGATACGGATATTGTCAATATTCATCCGCGCTTTGCCTACGGCTTAATTGGTCCTCTGCTCCTGCGCCCCGATATTCAGTTCGTGAAAGGGTTTTACCGTCGCCCCTTGCGAGTCGGCGACAAGATTCAGGCGGGCGGCGGAGGCCGTGTCACGGAACTGACGGCACGCCCGTTGCTCAATCTGTTTTACCCCGAACTTTCGGGTGTCATTCAGCCTCTCTCCGGCGAATACGGCGGGACGCGCGCGGCGCTCGAACAGTGCGGCTTTTTCTCAGGCTACGGGGTGGAGATTGGTCTGCTGATCGACATGCTGGAGAAATTTGGCTTGGATTCCATTGCCCAGGTAGACCTGCAGGAGCGCATCCATCATAACCAGCCGTTGGAGGCGCTAAGCAAAATGTCCTTTGCTATTATCCAGGCTGTGATCCGCAAACTCGAGTCACGTTACGGGCAGAGCATTCTGGAAAATGTGAATCGCACCATGAAGCTGATCCGCTACGAGCAGGAAAGCTTCAGGCTGGAAATCGAAGAGATTGCCGAGCGCGATCGCCCGCCGATGATCGAGCTTCCCGAATATCAGGAGCGTCTGCAAACCTTAACGCAAGACTAACAAGAAACCCATAGGTTCTGAATACATATATACATCGATAAAGCATCCTGGCGCGAATCCATCTTCGCGCTCTTCGAGTGGGGTGGAATTAATCCTTAAAGCTAAGCCTTTTGATCAACTTTTATTGTCTGTATATACAAGGGTCTCTGCAAGAGAAGCAACGGCCTCGACTTGTACAGGATTTTGGGTTACCTGGGAGAATGGAATGAGAGAAAAAATTAAACCTATGGTTGGGGCAGTAAATAACCGGTTAACGAAGCTGTTTGTAGAGTTTTTTGAGAGTGAGCGGTCTTCGGGAGTTGTGTTAATTCTATGTACAATTGTTGCCATTCTCATTGCGAATTCGCTCTGGGGGCAGGAGTATATTGATTTTTGGCATATCAATCTCGGATTTGAAACTCGTGGGATTTCGTTGAACTACAGTCTGGAACATTGGGTCAATGATGGATTGATGGCGATTTTCTTCCTGCTTATTGGGCTCGAAATCGAACGGGAAATTTATATTGGGGAACTGTCGAATCTAAAGAATGCAACTCTGCCCATTATGGCAGCACTCGGGGGCATGGTGGTTCCCACATTGTTTCACTTTTTGCTGAACCGAGGCACCGAAACCCAGAATGGGATGGGTGTTCCCATGGCAACGGATATCGCTTTTGCCTTGGGAGTCCTCGCTTTGTTGGGAAACAGAGTCCCGCCACCATTAAAGGTGTTTCTGACAGCACTGGCGATTATTGACGATCTGGGTGCCATTCTCGTCATCGCCATATTTTATGTAGGCGATTTTTCATTCTTGTATCTCATGCTAGCGTTATCAGTATATGCTGGATTGTTGGTTTTGAATCGTCTTCGGGTATACAGCCTGCCCTTTTATCTTATCCCGGGTGTTCTGATGTGGTACTTTATGCTTCGATCCGGGGTCCATGCGACGCTGGCGGGCGTTCTGCTGGCATTTGCCCTGCCCTTTGGAGATGGCAGTGAAACCTCACCGTCCTACAGACTCCAGCACTTCCTGCACAAACCGGTTGCGTTTGGTATTATGCCGATTTTTGCGCTGGCAAATACGGGAATTGCATTCAGTGGTCGGTGGCTGGAGGGACTAGTAAGCTCCAATAGTCTGGGCGTTTTTGCCGGTCTATTTCTTGGCAAGCCGCTAGGGATTTTCTCTGCCAGTTTCATTGCCGTGAAGACAGGTATATCGCGGCTATCGGGGGATCTGTCATGGAAGCATATTATTGGTGCCGGGTTTTTAGGCGGTATTGGGTTCACCATGTCGATCTTCATTACCCTGCTGGCCTTTGACGATGTTGAAATCATACAAAGCACAAAGATGGCTATATTGCTCAGCTCCCTCCTGGCGGGAGGCACAGGCTTCCTGATTTTGAGGACGCTTGCGTCACGCAGTTCCAATTAAAGATTGAACATGGGTTGAATTCAATAAAAACTTCTGATAAGATGAAGTGACGAAAGTATTGCTATGGAAACTTCAATTCATCTCTTGTTATTTGCAGTGGTACAGGAGCAGGACCAGGACTCAGCCACACGTGCGCTCGAGCAGTTGCAGTTGCCGGTTGTGCATCTGGCGAGTGCGGGTGGATTTTTGGGCCGCCGGAATACCACGCTACTGGTAGGGTTGCAAAGGGGTCGTGAAGAAGAGGCGCTTCGGTCGCTGGAGGAGTCGTGCCGGCAGCGCATTGAATATCTCACTCTGCCGCTGGAGGGTTCCCCTCTTCCGATGCCCACGCCTGTCCCCGTTACGGTCGGCGGGGCGACGGTCTTTGCGTTACCCGTGGAACACTTCGAGGAAATCTGATCGCAGGCTGATCGTCAGGAGCGTACCTTATGAAAATGGTCATTCTCATCGTCAAGAATCAGGACGCAGACGAGATTACACAGGCTCTGACCTCTGAGAAATACCGTATCACGCGTGTAGCTTCTACGGGAGGGTTTCTGCGAAGCGGTGTTGTCACCTTCCTGATAGGTGTGCGCGACGAACGGGTGGAATTGGCACTGGAGATTATCCGCAGGAAATTAACTCCCCTGCCCTCCGGGGAAAGACGAGCCACCTTATTTGTCGTCCCCGTGGAACGATTTGAGCAGGTGTAACAGCGATCAACAGCATCACCAAAATGGTCTATAGCCGAATTCACAGAGACACTGAGAAAATATTCTCTGTGTCTCTGTTTGTTATTATCCTGAGGAAACTATGAGCAAAATTATTCAACCTTTAATTGCGTTCCTGATCTTGGGGATTGCCGCTTTAGCATGTGGTGTACCCGTCCCCATTCCTCAAGCACCGACAGTTGGCGGAAGCGTCACGCCGCCTTTTTCGCCGGACCAGGTGGGGACCGCGGTTGCCATGACTCTAACGGCTGGTGCTCCCGGAGATGCCAGCCCTACAGCTGTCACGACGGCTGCCAACCCTCCCTCATCGCCCGGCGGAACGACATTACTCCCGCACAGCTTTTATTACATGGGCGGCGACAGCGCCGGGCTGACCCAGGTCTTTCGCATTGAAACAGATGGAGTTACCCGGCGTCAGGTTACCTCGGAACCGGTCAGCGTAAATGAGTATGACGTCTCCCGCGTCGATGGAAGCGTTGCTTATGTTGCGAACAATCAATTGCTATTGATCAATGCCGATGGCTCCGACCGCCGTATCCTCGCGGATGGCGGTGACGCAGATCCGAACAATCCGTTCATTAATACGATTAGCAGCCCTGTCTTTTCCCCGGATGGGCAGACCCTGGCGTATGGACATCGTGGCTTGCGATTGTATTCGTTTGCTGCTGGCAACTCCGACCTGATCCTTGAGAATCAGGTCGACGATGTGGGCGGCGGTTTGTTTGTGCCGCGCGAGCTCTACTCGCCCGAACGTTACTCGCCGGATAGCACAAAACTACTCATCACGCTTGGTTATTATGAAGGTGCTTCCTCAGCCATATATGATCCGGAGACTAGTGAGCTGGTCCGGTTGGAAGGTGGGGAAGGCGCCTTGATCTGCTGCGACGACACGGAATGGTCCGCGGATGGCACGAGCGTATATGCCGCGAACCCTACGATGGGCATGTTCAGCTCCGGGCTTTGGAGAGTGGATGCTGCAACCGGTGAGGTGACGACCCTGCTGCCAGGCGATGCGGGCGGCGGCAACTTCAATGTCGCAGACGAAGCCTATCTTGCTCCGGACGGGCAGCTCTACTTCCTGTTCGCGACGGTCCCTGCGCCCGAGGGAATTATCCTGCGCTCGCCTTTGCAGATTGTCCGTTCCGCGCCGGATGCAGTGACAGGACGAACGGTCCTCAGTGGCGAAGATTTCCAATTGTTGAACGAAGCGTTATGGGCGCCCGATGCGAGTTTCTTAGTGGCTGTCCTCGCGCCGAGCCCGGACGTTTATCAGGGCGGGCAGGCGAAAATCGTTTATCTGGACGGCAGGCCGAGCGTGGTGCTGGCGCCGTCCGCACAACAGATGAGATGGGGTCCATGATCCCGTAGCCTTCACGGTTATTTGTTGAGAAGATATTCATCAAAAAACTTGATGACCCGGTTGGTATATCTGGTTATGTAAAATGCGTACATGTTCAAGTGGGGGACGTCGTTTTCCGTCCATAGCTGGCGCGGCTCACCTGCCGAGTCAAAAAGCCGCTCTGCCGAATTTAGCGGTACCATGCCATCGCCCATCCCCTGGATGAGCAAAACGGGTCGCGGGCTAATGCGCGCAATCTCGTCCAAAGGGCGGACGGAGTCAACCGTCACCCCAGATTCTCTCTCTGCGAAAAAACGGATCAGCCCGCGCAGAATAGGGAACGGGATGCGCAGGTCCATCTCATCCTCCAGCGTTGCAAACGGACTATCCGCGACCAGCGCCTCGATCTCCGGGAACTGCGCGGTGGCGCGGATCATCGTCACGCCGCCCATCGAACCGCCCCATGCCCCAACGTGCTCCACCCCCGGTTGTGCGAGAGCGAATTTCAACGCAGCTTCTGCGTCCAGGACTTCATAATATCCAAGCGAAGAAAAGTCCCCTCCGCTTTTCCCGTGAGCACGGAAATCCCAGGCAATCACACCGTAGCCGTGGCTGGCGAAGAGGGCATAATAGTGCTCGGGCCGGCTGCTTCCATATCCGTGGGCGACGAGAATCACGGCGCCATTCTTCGGCGGTGTGTACCATGCCGAAAGCTTCACGTGATCTTCGGTCATTAACTCAATTTCCTGGAAGTCAATCGCGTTGGCTCGCAGGAAATCGCCAGAAGTAGTCTGCCGCGCAGGATGGAGATAACCCATCGTTTGTTGATAGCTGACCAAAAGTATGGTTCCGGCGAGTGCAATCAGCAAAGTGGAGAGGACAGCGAACATAAGTTTTACCCAGTATTGCCATCGG
>DATFHE010000126.1:0-4445 GCA_035248745.1 Anaerolineales bacterium
AATTCGATCACTCCGTGTATAGATGCCGCTGGAGGTAGGAGGCGGCATCCGGCAATATTCTAGCACGGCCTCATGATAAAACGTTAATCTTCATGAACGAACAGGATATTGCAATTGCGGGTACTAAAAGTGTATCAAAAAGTGGAAAATTCACGGTTGACAAGTAGGGTAGGGTGTCCTGTTATTTAAGCCTGTAGAAGACATGCGCCAGGCTATGGTTTCTCCGGCTTCCATTTCTTGAAGGAAATTCGTCCACGATGCCAGGAATGCTGCATCCGTGGCGAGTTATTCGCATTCAGAATAACTTTGGCTGGTCGTCTTCTCCAGGCGGCAGAGTTTCTCCCCCTGCCACTTTGTGTGCCCACCGGGTGGGTTCGGGCAGGCGGTACCCTGTGCTGCAAGTCATCACAAATTCGACGGCATGTTCCACGTCCATGAGATGACCTGGAGAAATGTAAAGCGGATTTGTTTTCTCACGCGTCCGTATCACAGCGCCGATCACGTTTGTGTTTTTGTCGACAAGCTCCGTCCGATCACCGGGCTTCGGCCCAACTTCTGCATGCAGTCCGTACAGCCGAGATTTCGCTACACCGATGGAGGGTCGCTCCAGCCATAATCCCATGTGCGAGGCGATCCCAATCCCGCGCGGATGGGCGATTCCCTGCCCGTCGAACATGAGGAGGTCGGGCTTGTTCTTTAATTTGCTCCATGCTGCTAACACGGCGGGGCCTTCACGAAATGACAATAGTCCCGGAATATAAGGAAACACCAACGGCGTATCCTCGACGGCCGCTTCTACTGGTGTGAGATCCGGGTAACGCAGTACAACAATCGCCGCCCGGGTGAACTCACCTTTGATACTTACGTCTACGCCGCCGATGGTATGGACAGGTCGTCCGTCCCAGCGAAGAATGAGCCGCTCTCGCATTTCCCTCTGAACGCCCATCGCTTCTTGCGGCGTCAGATTCCAGTTATGAAATTTTGTGACCATTAAGTCTATAATACACCAAAACTTTTGCTCATGACGCTGTCCCTTGCGAAGCACCAAGTACTATCAGCGCCAAGGACGGCACGGAGAGGATTGCATGTATCGGTTTCGTGTTTGGATTCTTTTACTGGTTTTGCTCACTGCCTGCGCAACTTCAGCACCTCCTACTCTCGTTCTTACCCCCCTCCCTTCCGCGACATCGACATTGACAGCGATTCCTCCTACGGCAACCCTTTTGCCCACATTCACCGCCACATCGACACCCACACCTCTGGTGCCGAACTTCGAGCATATCGCGATCATTATGTTCGAGAATAAAGAATTTGGTTCGGTGATTGGCAATCCGCAGATGCCCAGCTTTAACCGGCTTGCGGTGGAATACACCTTACTTACACAGTACTATGCCGTCCAGCATCCCAGCCTGCCGAACTATATCGCTTTCATAGGCGGGGACACGTTTGGGATCAACACCAATTGCAGCGACTGTTTTATCAATGCAACCAGCCTTCCGGACCTGATCGAAACAAGCGGACGGACCTGGAAAACATATCAGGAGGATATGCCGGAACCTTGCTTTCTTGGCAGTACCCATTTTTACGCACAGAAACACAATCCATTCGTTTACTTCGATCCCATCCGGCTGAATCCCGAGCGCTGCGCGCGCAGCGTGGTGCCTTTGACTGACCTGCAAACAGATATTGCTGCGAATTCACTCCCGAACTTCATGTTCATCAAACCGAATATTTGCAATGACTCGCATGACTGTTCGCTCGATGTTTCGGACGCGTGGCTCACGAATCTGCTTGGATACCTGATTCCCGCGCTGGATGCTACGGGTCAGACGTACTTCGTGGCTATGCTATTTGAAGAAGGACAAGGATCACATACTTGCTGTGGTTTGCCCGAGCCCGGAGGTGGGCGCGTGCCGGTTGTCATTTATTCTCCGCAGGCGAAAAATGGTTTCGAAGACCCCACTCCGTATACTCATTATTCCTTGTTAAAGACAATTTCCGAAGCTTGGGGGCTGCAATATCTCGGTCACGCGGCGGAGGAGAATCATGCGCTTATCATCGCGCCGTGGAAGTAGATGTCAGGGCTGAGGATGTTCTCACTTTCTTTCGTAGAAAACAAGCAGCGTGCTCCCATATCTACGCTGTTCAAACTCTTCGATGTTCTCAAATTCGAATGGCTTATATTCCTTTGGAGCGATTTGCGCGATGACCCAGCCATCCTCTGCCAGCCAGCCGGGGTTATCATCGACCAGCTCCAATGCTTTGATCCACATCTCTTGGTATTGCGGCGGCGCAATATAGATGTATTCGAACACCCGGTCTGGCGGTGAGGAGAGATAGGCAAACGCGTCCGCGCGGCGGATCTCCGCCTGTGCCCGGAAGCCGCAATGCTCCACATTCGATTTGATCGTTTCAATGGGCGCCCGATTGGCATCGGAGAAGCGTACAAAGGCTGCGCCCCGGCTCAAGGCTTCGATGCCCACGGCACCTGTACCAGCGAACACATCCCACCAGTTCGAATCAAGGACATCGCCCGCGATAATGTTGAACAGCGACTCTTTGACGCGGTCTGTGATCGGGCGCGTGGTATCGCCCGGGACAGATTTCAGCTTGCGGCCCCTGGCTTCCCCCGCGATAACACGAAGACTCATTCGACACTCTTCCTCGCTGCGAAAATATTTCCGTGCGAGGCGATCACGGGGACAACGCAACCTGTTCCCAGAAGGAAGCGTTTCCCGCCTGTCTGCTGGAGGGCGTCCGCCGCTTCCTTCTGTACTTCGGATCTGTCCTGATACACGAGCGTGTCCTGCCGGATCCCACCGCAGACGGCGCCATCAAAAAGCTCCTGGGCTTTGGATAAGGAAGGGAAGGATTCTCGATCATGCCAGTTCACGATCTGAAAATTTAGAGAGTTGACCAGAGAGAAGTAAATATCATGCCCGTGCAGATGGAGCAGATTACACCAGAACTCCTGTAGCGCCGCGAGCGCGTTCTGGTCATGAGGCAAGCCAAACACTTGATATTCTTCGAAAGTGAGCAGGCTTGCCTGTGCATGCTGGATGGCGTAAAAGATTCCGTCCACGCCAACGTCGTGACAGGCTTCCACGAAGCGACGGGTTGTTTCGGCAATAGTGGCGAGCCCTTTCATGACAGCTTCGGGGTACTGCCGCAGGTGTTCATCCAGCAGCTCGCTGCCCGCCAGATTCTTCGCCTGTGCCAATGGGCTGAAGACCGTCTGGAGCAGGGGAGTATCCGGTCCAAGCTCCGCCCGCAGGAAACGTAAACAGTCCAGTTGTCCCGCGAGATTCGGGGCGGTTGGGTCGAGAGCAGGAAGAGTTTCCCAATCCTGAGGACTCGTGATAACCCGTTTTGTATATTCGCGCGTGCCTTCCGTATGACCCAGCCAGTGATCCTCCACGCCCCAATCTTTCAGACAAAAGGAGGAAGCCGGCGTGACTTTCACGAGGTCAAAATCATACGTCTGCTGGAAGTGCAGCGCCGCATCCGCCAGCAATTGCGGGTCCTGATCGTCGATGGGAAAGTGACGCCAGAGTGCAACCGGTGTCCGGTCCAGAATTTCGCCGTTCAGGCAGGCTTGGATTCGTTCTTTATGTGTAGTCATGGGATTTGTTTTATTTGACAAAATACTGCCTCACTGCGCCGTACTTCGATGACCGAGGGCGCATCTCTGAAAAGCCGGCGGTCCTCATTCGTCCTCGTGTTGACGAGGACGTAGTCTCCTGGCTGCACCTGGTCTAGCGCGCCACGCAGGTCGTAAACAGCAACCCTTTCGCTTGCGTAATATTTCGCGATGTAAGCTTCCCGGTGGACGTAGAGGTTGGTTGGTGAGTCTATGTTTCGCTCGAGTCCTTCGACCGCTTCCTTATAGCATGTGAGCCAGTAATCTGTTTCATATTGGCGAAAGGCTCCGTCGGTTCCACCGACGAATGAATTGTAATACGTGTACTCGTAGGGATGAAGCCTGACAATTCCGAGTATTCCCGGTGCCAGTAAAAGTAAAATTAATCCTGCGTATAGCCAAGAAGAGAGGTGGTCTATAAAGAATTCAAATGCGAAGCCGGTGAATATAAATACAGGGGGCAGGATAAAAAGAAAATGACGCATGCCATCATACATGGCAGGTCTTCGCACAAGGACGTAAGCGAGTAGGACGCCAAACCAGAGCAAAACAAGTGAGAGGGAAACGATCGTATTGCCTGTCTCCGCGCGGTCGATCGAGGATCGAAGCGATGCCCAATTATTTGCAGAATTGGTTGGCTGAAGATCGTTATTGGTATTTCCAGCCTGCCTGAACCACCGGAAATAACTAACGAAAATTCCAAAAAAGAATAAAAGCCAGACTGGCTCGGTAAGGGTATTCGCAAGCATGAAAGGCATATACCTGCGCGGCAGCTCGCCTGCACGAAAAACTTCCCCTCCGAACA
>DATFHE010000127.1:0-3867 GCA_035248745.1 Anaerolineales bacterium
TCTAACCCCTCAAAGGAGCATTCCATGAAACGCTGGCAGGGTTCCTGTATCGGTGCACTTCTTGTTCTATTGATCGGCGGAGGCTCGTTGATTTTCCTGGTGCCCTTTGGCGGCGCGATGATCGCGGCGATGCCGCCCGTATTCGACCGGCTCACGGCATATGTCCTGTGCCCGGATGCCGCCGACTATTCTTATAACGATTTTGGTTTTGGCACACCGACCACATCCAGCCCGAGCGGAGGGACAGGGCACTACACTGAGTTGACCTGTACGTATACAGATGGCTCGCAGAAGGTCTTTGGGAATGAGGAGGTCGCTATTAAGGGGCTGGCTGCGTCCTTCAGCGCCGCGGGGATATGCGGCGGATTGGCAGTCTTCTCCCTGATGATCCTGGCTGCTCTGATTGGGGCGAGATTGGTAAAACCCGGGAGCATAAGCGAATCCTGACCCTGGAGGAACAGATGAAACTACTCAAACGGGTTTTCCTTGTCCTGGTGATTTTGCTTGTTGCGTTCGTCTTCTTGTTGGCTGGTTCCGTCGCGGTGGATTATGCACTCGGCGCCGGCAGATTGGATCGTATCACCAACAACACAATCCCCGGTTCGGGCGGCGCACCTGACGTTCGTACCTATATAGCACAGCCGGAGGGAGAGGGTCCTTTCCCGACCGTCATCATGATTCATGAGTTTTGGGGGTTGAATGAGTCCATTACAAGTCTGGCGGATCTGCTGGCAGAAGATGGCTACCTTGTCATTGCGCCGGATACATTCCGAGGCTCCACAACAGGTTGGATTCCGCGTGCCATTTTTCAAGTGATCTCGACCAGACCTGAAAACGTCAATGCCGATCTAGATTCCGTGTATGCCTGGCTCGAATCGCAACCGGATGTCAATTCAGATCGAATTGCTACTATAGGATTCTGCTATGGCGGGCGGACCTCGCTTGCTTACAGTCTGCATAATAACCAGTTAGCTGCGACGGTAATTTTTTATGGTTCCCCTGAAACCGACCCTGCAGTCTTGGAAGCTTTGCCCGGACCTGTCCTGGGAATTTTCGGCAGCGCAGATCAGTCGATCCC
This sequence comes from Anaerolineales bacterium, assembly GCA_035248745.1. Classification (GTDB taxonomy): domain Bacteria; phylum Chloroflexota; class Anaerolineae; order Anaerolineales; family Villigracilaceae; genus Defluviilinea. Next base: position 1,079 of record DATFHE010000127.1, read on the forward strand.
CGTCGAGCAGGTGAATGATTTCGACGCAGCATTGACCGAAGCCGATGTGCCTCACGAAATCACGATCTATGAGGGGCAGCCTCATGCTTTCGTGCAGGATGCGCAGGGAGTTCAATCGGGCGGCGCGCAGGGCGAGGCATGGAATCAGATGCTTGGATTTCTGGGAAAGAATGTCAAGAACAAGTCAGCAGTGACGAATAACCCTGCATTGCCTGAGTATCGAGCGCCCTTTGCATGGAACTATTATCTCATGTTGGTTTATGAACATGCATTTGGTACGGCAAGCCACACGCACTAGAGAAAAAGGCGACTTGTAAAAGTCGCCTTTCGATTCATTCCAATAAAAACTTCCGCATTTCCTCATGAACGAGTTCCTCGTGCGCCATGAAGCAGTAATGGTGCCCATTTGGAATTTCGATGATTCGTGCATGAGGGACATTGGCTCGGAAATTTCTGATATTTGTATTTTTCCACGGAACCCAGGCTTTTTGCCAATATTCCAGAGCAGCGGTTTTTTGTTCTTCTGTCAGATAATGAGGAAATTCCGGGTTTTCTTCTAAGGCAAAGAAACTTAAGACAGGGATTTTTATCCTGGCATGCTCAGGTTCATAGCTCTCGGCGGTTTCGATCATGGCTTTTCCGATAGCTTTCGTATCCTTTTCTACGAATTGACCCTCTTCCGTTTTGTCGAGCTCATACAGCATGCATTGATCCCAGGACTCATTCCATATTTGGGCAAGGTCAGGGCGAATTTTTTTTATGAAGTCGCTAAAGTCCTCTACAGAAGCGAATTCCTTTTTCTTTTCCGGAGGCTCAATCGCCAGGGAGGGATCGTTTGCCTCTAATGCCTTCATGTCCCTCCAGTCAAAGGCCGCATCTAGGTAGATCAATTTCGTTACCCGTTCAGGGTACGTGGCGGCAAGGTGAGAGAGTTCCAAGCCTGCCAGGGAGTGTCCTGCCAAGATTGCTTTGTCCAGGTGTAGGACATCCATAAAGGTTAGTATGTCATTCACCAATGTGTCGGCATCATATCCGGTTTCCGGATAATCCGATTCGCCTTGTCCGCGACGGGTGAGTGCGAGAACCCGGAATCGATCAGTGAAGCGCGGCGCGATCTTATCGAAGAGATGTGCAGAACAGCCCATCCCCGTGAGAAAAAGGAGCGTTTCTCCTTCTCCACCCCAATCAAGATAGTGCAAGTTTATTCCATTCACGTGTACGAAATCACTTTTATGTGGGCTTGTATCCATAAATTACCTCCTTTATTTACAAAACAGAAACACAACAAGTACTGTGCAGGCTTTTTCTTTCGACAAGACCTCCGAGTACAGATACTCGAAGGTCTTGTTTACTTGCGTACCTGTCTACTTTCCCAATCTTTTCCGAAACGCTTCCGTCAGCGCCGGGACGATCTCGAACAGATCACCGACCACCCCATATCGCGCCACTTTGAAGATTGGCGCATCCGCATCCTTGTTAATCGCAACTACATTCTTCGCGGCGCGAATCCCTGCCAGGTGCTGTATGGCGCCTGAAATCCCTGCTGCAATGTATAGATCGGGCGCGACCACTTTCCCGGTCTGCCCAACCTGGCTTGCATAAGGGATGTATCCGGCGTCCACCGCTGCTCGGCTCGCACCGACCGCGCCGCCGAGCACATTTGCCAGCTCAGTGATGAGTGCAAAGCCCTGCTGGGCGCGCCAGAGTTCGGCTTGTTTTTCGTCGAGTCCCGAGGGAGGCTGCAGCGACGGGTTGTTCGAAACGCCGCGCCCACCCGAGACGATCACACCCGCATCGCCCAGATTGACGGCACTTTCAGAGGCGGAATAACCTGTCACTTCGGTCAGTGCTTCCGCTTTGACCTCCACACTGGCTGAGGTGCCCGTTTTACCCGCATCTGCCTCTGGTTTGGGGAAGGCGCGCCCACGCAGAGTCGCGATCACGGGCTTGGTGGATGACACCGTTTTTTCCAGCAGCTTGCCTTCGTAGATCGGGCGCGTCGCAACAATGCTGTCTCCGTTAGCTTTCAGGCCTGTTACATCTGTAACGACGCCGGTGTTCAAATCGACGGCGATCATCGCGGAGAGCTCGCGAGTGCGTGTGGTTGTCGGGAACAGGATCAGGTCCGGGTTTTGCGCGGAAGCGAGTGCCGAGAATGTGGATGCGTACGGTTCCACGCGGAAATCCGCCAGCCCGGCGTCATCCGCCACGAGCACCTCGTCCGCGCCATACGCAAACGCTGCTTTGGCAACCTCTTCCACGCCCGAGCCAAAGACGACCGCGCTGGCTGTCCCAAAAGACTTTGCAACCCCCAATGCCTCCCACGAAGCAGGCTGGACCTCGCCTTTGAAGTGATCGATATAGACCAGTGTTTTCATAGGATTTTCTCTGCGATGATTTTGTCGGCGAGTTTATCGGCGATCTCGGTGGGGCTTTCGCCAGTAATGATCTCAATGCTGGTCTGTTGGACTGGCGGGCTCAGTACTTCGGTCCGCCTGACGACGGGTTCCGGGGCGCTCGTGCCAAGGTCGCTCAACGACCAGACCGGGATGTTCGCCTTCGATGCTTTACGAATGCCCATAAACGATGGATAGCGCGGCTCGCCAATACTCTGAACTACGCTTATGACTGCGGGCAATTTCGCGCTGACAGTTTGCCTGCCTTCCTCGATGACGCGCTCGACCGTCACGCGCCGTTCCTGGACCTTGATCTGCCCGGCCAGCCCCAGCATCGGCCACCCTAGGACCCGTGCGGCCTGTGCCGGGGTGGTGCCAGCGCCGTTATCCAGC
>DATFHE010000128.1:0-10650 GCA_035248745.1 Anaerolineales bacterium
CTGGATGCGCGCTCGGAACAGGATTGGGAGGCGCTCATCGAAAGGGCACGTGAAACAGTGCTCAGGCGTCTCGCGAACGAAAAGGGTGCAACAGACCTTAGAGAGCATATCAAGTTCGAGATCGCTTACTCGCCGCGTGACTGGAAGGAACGCTTCAATCTGGAAAAGGGCGCGGCGTTCGGGTTGAGTCACAACTTTTGGCAGGTAGGCTATCTGCGCCCGCAGAATCGCCACAAACAATATAAGAATCTCTACTTTACCGGTGCTTCGACCCATCCCGGCACTGGCTTACCAATTGTCTTGCTATCCGCTCGTCTGACCACAGAACGAATTCTTAAGGAAGCAGGTACAATATCTGTACAAAACCTTAACTATGCGGCAAATCATGCATGAGAAGTGTGCAAGTACCACAACTGGCATGACCTGTTCGAGGAGACTATATGGCTAGCACAACCCCCGCTTTTAATCTGAAGGTCGTTCTCAAAGAGACAGGGATCGCCGCCGACACATTACGCGCCTGGGAGCGCCGTTACGGTCTCCCTATGCCGCAGCGCAGCGCGGGCGGTCATCGCTTATATTCTCAGCGGGATATTGAAACTATCAAATGGCTCATGAAACGACAGGAAGATGGTCTTTCTATCTCGCGCGCGGTCGATTTGTGGAACGAACAGATTGCTTCTGGCACAGACCCTCTGGCGGACCTCGTTCAAACGGGAGCTGCATCCGCGATACCATTCCCGCTTACGTCTTTTGATACCACGCTTGATTCATTACGCGCCCACTGGATCGAGGCCTGTCTGAACTTCAGTGAATCCACGGCTGAACAAGTCTTGAACCAGGCGTTTTCCATGTTCCCGGTGGAAGCGGTTTGTCTTGAGGTGTTGCAAAGAGGTATGTCGGAGCTCGGTGAACTCTGGTATGAAAACCGTGCCAGCGTCCAGCAGGAACATTTTGCTTCTGCTCTGGCCATGCGCAGGTTGGACTCCATGCTCAGCGCCTCGCCCTCCCCGACCCGCGAGCAGAGCGTTCTCCTGGGCTGTCCACCGGGTGAATGGCATACACTCACGCCGCTGCTGCTCACTCTCCTTCTCCGCCGTCGCGGGCTGAATGTGATTTATCTGGGCGCGAATGTGCCGGCGGACCAGTTCTGGACCACCGTGAAAAATAGCGGAGCAGACCTGGTGGTGCTCGTTGCACAACAACTCATCACAGCAGCGACCCTGCAAAATACTGCGCAGGCACTTTCGAGTCAGGCAATCCCAGTAGCGTTTGGTGGACGCATTTTCAACGCTCACCCTGGAATGCCTGCCTGTATTTCTGGATACTATCTCGGGCCGGATCTGCCATCAGCATTGGACCAGATCGAAACGATCCTTTACAAGAGGCTCAGGCTGCCTCCTCTAAAAGAGGCCTCCCTCCTCTATGAAACCGCTTATCAGACATTTATTTCCAAACGCGGGCAGATCGAATTGACATTTCGGGAATTGATGAAGCCGCTATCCCTGACGTCGGACAATTTCAATATGGGCGTTCACTTCCTCGGGGAAAATATCGCGGCTGCCCTGCAATTGGGTGATACGTCCTATGTTTCCGAAGAAGTGGCATGGTTAAAGGTGCTGCTTAAGTTTCACGAGGCACAGCCCGAGCAGCTCATCCATTTTTTGGAGGCCTATTGCGAAGCTGTGAACCAAAATATGAACAGCGAGGGCAAACTGATCTCTGATTGGTTTACGGCAGAAATAGAAAAATTGAGAGCCGAATAAGTGGATATGCAAAGTATGGAAAGCGACAGTTCCCTACCGATGGAAACAAAACGTGACCTTTCCATTTCCATGGCGCGGGCAAATATCATTGTGGCATTCATAAGCATTCCTGTGGTCATTCTGCAGTTCCTCATATTTATCGGGCTGCACGGAATCGAGAACTTAAGCATTCAATGGAATTTGATCGCCCTCATTGTTGTCTTGATGCTGGGAGTGGCCATCCATGAACTTATTCATGGTATTACCTGGGTGATCGTTGGGCGCAAGCCACTTTCAGCGGTCAAATTCGGTTTTCAATGGAAAACCGCCACGCCTTACGCTCATTTGAAGGAACCAGTGGAAGTTAACGCCTACCGGCTGGGCGGATTCCTGCCAGGTTTCCTTCTGGGAATATTGCCATACGTTTTGAGCCTCGTACTTGGCAGTGGCGATCTCTTCTGGTTTAGCCTTTTCCATACATCTGCTGCAGGTGGAGACTGGTTAATCCTTTGGCTCATTCGCAACGTAACGGCAGGCATGCAAGTGGAAGACCATCCCACCAACGCCGGTTGTTACGTTTTGGAGTCATGATTGGAAGTTATGAAACAAAAAGCAAACCCTAGAATCCGACTTCTGGAAAGAAGCGATATTCCGAAGATCAGCGATGCTTTTCGAGAACTGGGATGGAATAAACCTGCTTCGCAATATGAACGTTATTTCGCTCAGCAGGAGATAGGCGTCCGCAATGTGTATATTGCATGGATCGAAGAGCAGTTCGCCGGATATCTGACCATTTGCTGGGAATCCAGTTACGAACCTTTTTTTATCAAGAGCATTCCCGAAATTGTGGACTTCAACATATTACCTGACTTCCGCCGGAAAGGGATCGGTACCCAGTTAATGGATAAAGCCGAGTGTCAGATTGCCAAGGTCAGTTCTGTGGCAGGAATTGGGGTGGGGATAACGTCTGACTACGGCGCGGCACAACGGTTGTATATCCTGCGCGGATATATCCCTGACGGTTGCGGATTACATTGGCGAGATCATCACGTGCATTACCGTGAGGAAATCCGCGTGGATGATGACCTGGCTCTGTATTTGACGAAAGAGTTGAAGTAGATCGATGGCTTCGAAACCGATTTCTGCACAAACCGGACGCGCTGCCTTGCGCGCGTTCTTCCGGGAAGGTTCCCCTCTCGGCCCGTTAAAGGTGATGGCAAGTCACATTGGGAATTTCTTTCAGATCCCGCTCCCCGGGTTCCGCCCGTTCGTGGTGTTTGGACCCGAAGCGAACCGCAAATTGCTTGTTACCGAACGAAGTAAGCTCCTATGGCGCAATACTGACCCGGTAACAGATTTGCTACGGCGCGGGGTACTGGTCACGGATGGCGCGGAACACGATCATTATCGTGGGCTGATGGAAGCGCCGCTGCATCCCTCCAGGCTGCCGAGTTACACGACCATGATGATCGAGCAGACAGACCGCGTCTCGTCCATGTGGAAAGATGGCGAGGTGGTGGATCTGCTGGTCGAAGGTCGCAAGATCGCGCTTCTGATTATCATGCAAACGTTGTTCACCAAGGATATATGGGATGACCTGCCGCGCCTTTGGAATCCTATTTTGAAAGCTATCAAATTCATTTCTCCTGGCTTGTGGATTCTCTGGAGAAAAATCCCGCGCCCGGGTTTCAAGAACGATCTTAGGAAACTGGACGAATATTTGTATCGCATCATCGCTGAGCGGAGGATGGGAGCCTTTGAACAGGATCTCCTCCAGCACCTGATCGATGCTGGCTTGACCGACAATGTAATTCGTGACCAGATGCTGACCATGCTCATCGCCGGACACGATACCTCCACCGCCCTGCTGGCATGGACATTTGCATTGCTCGGGCAGCATTCTGATATCCATGCACGTCTAATTCATGAAGTGGACACGCTGGATAAATCTCCCCTCCTTGATCAGGTCATTAAGGAGACCCTGCGCCTTTATCCGCCGATCCACATTGGCAACCGGCACGTGGCAGAGACAATGGAATTTCGTGAGGGAACGGTTCCCGCGGGCGAGCGGATGTTCTATTCCATTTACCTCACGCATCGCGACCCGGCGATCTGGCAAGACGCAGAAGAGTTCTGCCCTGAGCGTTTCGCCCGTGGACGCAAGACTCCGCCGTTTGCCTACGTTCCTTTTGGAGGAGGTCCGCGGTCGTGCATCGGTGCAGCATTCGGTCAGGCAGAGGCGCGGGTTGTCATCGCCCACTTATTGCAAACTCACAGATTTGAGTTTACAAATCACCGAATCAATGCGCACATGGGTGCGACCCTGGAGCCGCGACCCGGGGTGAGGATGAGGGTGACGCGCAGGTGAGCTAAGTAATTTGTAATTGGTAATTTGTAATTAGTTCACGAGTAGTGGACGGGAGAACAATGACATACTTTGGATTTCTCTTACGTTTTCTCGTAATCCCAATATTGGTATTCCTTGCGATTACCTATTGGGATAATAAACGAGACAAACAAATTCGCGGTTTCCGCAATGCAAGCGCAGTGTGGATGGGGATTGCTATTCATATTCTGCTGGCAGTGGCGTACACCACGCCCTGGGATAATTATCTCGTTGCCACAGGCGTGTGGTACTACAACCCTGAGCTTGTCACAGGCATTGTACTGGGCTACGTGCCGATCGAGGAATATACGTTCTTTGTGCTGGAAACGATATTTGCTGGTTTATTGTGGTGCTTCCTGGCACGGCGACTCTCTCCTCCACGAGGAGAATTTCAGCCAAACAAAAAACTGGTGTACCTGTTTACCTGCGTACTCGTTCCGGTCTGGCTTGTCTTCACCTATCTCTTCTTCTTCGGTTCCGCCAACTGGGCCTACTTATCCATCATCCTCTTCTGGGCATTGCCGCCCATCCTGATCCAAATTCTTTTTGGCGCGGATATTCTCTGGCATTATCGGAAACTCGTCTCCCTGGCAATTTTCATTCCCGGGTTGTATCTTTCCCTTACGGATATCGTCGCACTGAACGATACGACGTGGTCCATTTCACCCGCGCAGACGACGGGAATCCTGTTCTTTGGTATCTTACCGCTGGAAGAGGTTGTGTTCTTTTTTATCACGAATGTTCTGATTACATTTGGCATGACACTGTTCCTGGCAACTGTCAGCCAGGAGAGATTTTCCGAGATTAAAAAACTGCTTCAAAGCTGGAAAGAGAAACTCAGGCTTAATCCCCAGGCACGTTGACGAGATCGTGGATCCATTTGCGGGAGAGGAAACGCCTGATGATAACCACCGCCTTGACAGCCTCTTCCAGCAGTACGAGGGTATATACTCCATACACAGGGAGATGCAGGACGAATCCGCCGATCAATGCGGAGGGGACGCCAATCGCCCAAACGGAAAAGAGTTCGGTGAACATCGCGTAACGCGTGTCGCCGCCGGCGCGCATGGCGCCGATGAACAGGATAAAGTTCAGCATCTTCAGCCAGGCGGACAGAGCAAAAACAGTCATCAATCCATGCAAATTATTCGCTGTAGCCGACGAGAACTCTCCCAGATTCAAAATAACCGTCTCCCGCAATACAAGGATGATCCCACCGCCAAGTAACGCGGTCGTCACGCCAAGAATCAAAAAGCGGCGTCCATACTCGAAGGCAATATGGCTCTCGCCTTCCCCAATTTTATTTCCCACCAGCACGGCGCAGGCATTGCCCAGACCAATAAACAGTACAAACATCAACTCCTCGATCGTGGCGTTGATATTAACGGCCGCGATCGCGTCAGTACCGATACGCGCGTAGACTGCATTATAGGAGCTGAACCCCACAGACCACAGCACTTCGTTGATCGCGGCAGGCATGGACGTTCTAAGCACGTTCAGCGCAAAGCGACGATTGAACCGGAAAAAGGACAGTGGGTTTGCCGCCAGAGGCGTCTTCAACCGATAGACAAGAATCAGCAAGAAGAGACCTTGGAACGTCAAGCCGACGGCGGTACCAATCGCCGCGCCGCGTACGCCCAATGCAGGGAATATCCCAATCCCAAAAATAAGGAGATAGGCAAGAACCGTCTTCAATCCAAGCGCAAGGACGGAGACGATCACAGTGATTTTCACCATTGTGATACTTCGCAGGATGGAGATATACGAGACGGCAATTGCCATCATGATGTAGCTCAGACCTACGATCCGGAGGTAATCACTTCCCAGCGCGATCACCTGCTCGTCTTCGGTGTAAATACTCATCAGGATATGAGGAGCCAATGTTGCTGCAAGCGTAAACACGATTGCGACAAAGACTGCGATGGTGAGGCAGATCCCCAGCACCTTGCGTATATTCTCCACATCGCCTTTCCCCCAGTATTGCGCGGTGAAGATGGACATGCCACTCGTCACACCAAACAGGAAAAGGATCAGCAAAAAGAAGATTTGATTGGCAAGCCCGAGAGCGGCGACAGACGTCTCGCCCAGTCGAGCGACCATCAACACATCGATCACGTTGAGGCTGGCTGTGATAAGCTGCTGGAATGCAACAGGCAGCGCCAGCGCCAGCATGGAACGGATAAAATCACGGTCGCGGAGAAAAGAGAGAGACATAAGGAAATTGAGTAGGAATGATAAAAAAGGAAAGAAAGCAGACGGCGTGCGCTGACTGCTTTCTAAATTGCGAAGTCCAAATTACTCTTTATTAATCGTTTGGCGCTTCTCGCACGATATACAGCGGACGGCCCTTGGCTTCATCGTACAGGCGACCCACATACTCACCGAGAATACCCAGCGAAATCAATTGCACGCCGCCTAAAAAGAGCACGGAAATGAGGGTTGTGGTTTGCCCTTCAAAGAAATGAGAGCCAACCAGACGCAGCGCTACCACAAGGGGAATGGCAATGATGGCGATGCCGGCGGAGATAAACCCAAAAAAGGTAGCCACCTGCAGCGGAAAATAGGAAAAACTCGTGATGGCGTTGAGCGCCAGCCGGAACATTTTACGGAACGGATACTTCGTCTCACCGGCTTTGCGCGCTGCGCGTTTGTATTCCACACCAATCTGTTTGAATCCCACCCAGGCAGACATACCGCGCGGAAAGCGATGTCGTTCGCGCATTTCCTTCAGCACGTCCACGACTTTACGGTCCATCAGGCGGAAGTCACCTGTATCGAGTGGAATCTTCACATCGGTGATGTGATAGATCAGGCGATAGAACAGGGAGGCCGTCCATATCTTGAACCAGGACTCGCCTTCGCGTTCCGCACGGACGGCATAGACCACCTCATACCCCTCCTTCCACTTCTTCGCCATTTCGAGGATGAGTTCTGGTGGGTCCTGCAGGTCAGCATCAATAATGACGACCGCGTCGCCGCGAGCATAATCCCAGCCAGCTGTGATAGCGATCTGATGCCCGAAGTTGCGCGCAAAGATCACAGAGCGGACGCATTCATCTTCCTTCGCTAAGGTGCGGATCGCTTCGGTGGAACCATCTGTAGAGCCATCATCTACCAGGATCAGCTCCCAGGGCTCACCGGACAAGCTCATCACCTCACTGACGCGGCGGTATAACTCCGGGATATTTTCCAGTTCATTGTAGATAGGAGCAACAATCGAATACGTAATTTTCATTCTTGAGGCTTTTCCTGTACAGATAACTCTTCGGAAGACGGCGGAGGATCGTTGATTAACAGGGGTTCGGGCTCAACCAGTTCTGTCTCTGACACTCTTCCCAATCGTTCCATTCGTTCTCTCCGGCTCCATTTGCGGCGAGGGGCCTGATGCTCGAGAGGCGCCGCGAATTGTCTACTTCCATCATCTTCAAAAGGAGGCAACCCAACCACTCGCCGCTGGATGTAGCCGCCAATCACAATGCCCGACGCCAGCACAGGCACCACCAAAAGCGCGCCGAGAATCCCCTGCAGGATGGTGGCGATGATAATCGCGATGAACACCAGCGCTTCGTTCATATGTACACTGCGTCCCATAATATATGGGCGCAGAAAGAAGTTCTTTAAATTAATCAGAACCAGATAGACGATGAGCACTATGCCAGTTACCCAGAGATTGGAAAGCGGGATCCAGGTGGAGCCTTCGAGCAAGGCAACCCCGGCAGCCAGAACCATCGCCAGAAAGGGACCCACATCAGGGACCAGCGTGAAAAGCCCGGCGATGACGCCCAGGACCAGTGCACCGGGAATTCCCAGGATCAGCCAGGCAATCGTAAAAACGACCCCCACGATAACCATCAGCACGATCTGCCCGCGCAGATAGGCCATCCAAACCCGCTTAACACGGTTGTACAACTCTTCCACTTCAAGACGGTAAGGGGGAGGCGCAAGGTTGATCAGCCAGTCGCGCATGACGGGCCACTGTAATAGAAATAAATGCACGCTCACCAGAATCACCAAAAACCAGAGTACACCGACTGAAGTCGTTTCGAGAAGCTGCAGAAACTGCTCGGGGATCGGGGATAAAACAGCGTCCTGCACCTCAAAAATGGACTGTCCCCATTCTTCCAGATGGAAGACCAGCCCACCGATACGGATAGGACTCGAGAGTGTCTGACGCAGCTGGTTCGCCAGGTTTAGCAGATCTTCGATCACGATCTGGGCTTCGTCCGCAAAGATCGGCAGCAGCAGCACAGGCAGACCGATCAGGAGGACCACTGCCGAAAAGTACACCAGGTTCACCGCCGCTATACGAGCCATGCGAGTTCGCGTCGTCAGGTACACCACAGCTGGGTTGATGAGATACGCCACGAAGGCTGCAATGGCTAAATTCGTCACGGCATGCCGCGCGTAAATCAGAAAAACCACGAATAGAATGAAACTGGCGATCCCAACGATATAACGGAAGGGGGTGCTCCAGGTCTCTCTCATAGCAATTGTTTCACTGCCTCCAAAGTGGGTTCGATGATCGGAGCGGATTGCACAGCTTGCATGGCAGCGCGCACATCTTTCAAGCCGCTCCCTGTATTTAACACCAGGATCGGATCTTCGCTTCCCACCAGGCCGGAACCCGCTGCTTTGACCAGCCCGGCATACGCAGCCGCTCCAGCCGGCTCTGCAAAAACGCCCACCGTTCCCAGGTGGGCGATCGCTCTGAGAATCTCATCATCTGATACGTTAACGTACGTGCCGCCTGTTTCCTTCGCAGCGCGGATGGCTCTCACACCATCGCGTGGAAAATCCACGGAAATCGAATCGGCAAGAGTCTTCGCAGAGACAGGCGTGATCGTCTCGGTACCCGCATGAAACGCGTTTGAGATCGCAGCAGAACCTTCTGCCTGAACGCCAATAATACGCGGGATGCGCGCCAGCCAGCCCAGTTGATGCAAATCCTTGAAGCCTTTGTGAATGCCTGAAATGATATTGCCATCCCCCACCGAAACAAAAACCGTCAACGGCGCGTGGTCTACGTCTGTTCCCACTTGCTCGTGCCATTTCTGATGGGTATGCTTCCACCACTCCCAGATCTCCAGAGCCGCCGTCTTCTTGCCTTCTGTTGTGAAGGGATTGTAGCCCGTATTCCGGCAGTACCAGCCAAACTCGTCTGCCGCTTTGACCGTCAGATCGAAGGCGTCGTCATAGGTTCCATCCACCAGGATAACCTTTGCCCCAAAGACGAGCAGCTGCGCAACCTTTGCCTGCGGTGCAGACCTGGGCGCGAAGATGATCGCCTTCTGCCCCACCGCCGCAGACATCCCTGCCAGTGCCGCGCCGGCGTTACCCGTCGAGGCGGTTACGACCACCTCCGCCTGGATCTCGCACGCCCGCGCCACCACAATCGCCGATGCGCGGTCCTTGAAAGAAGCGGTCGGGTTGCGCGACTCATCCTTGAGCCACAGGTTTTGTAAGCCCAACGGTTTTGCCAGGCGCGGCAACCAAAAGGTCGGCGTTCCACCCGCAGCATGAAGAGGCGTCGAATTCCCCTCAGGAGGCGTCACCGGCAACAGGGGAAGGAATCGCCAGAGCGAGGCATCATTCCGCGAGAGAATGTCCTCCGGCTTGTATTTGCTTTTGATCGAATCATAGTCCAGGACTACATCCAGATTTCCCCCATCCTTAAGGCACGTATACGTGACATCGGTTGGAGAATATTGCTCTCCACACAAGGAACAGCGATAACCAATGAATTTTGACATTCGGGTGATTTCTTTCTTCTCGCCCCAATTGTACACTGCCAGGGTGGACCTGACAGGTCTTATTTAAACTATCCGCGCAATCCCTCGGGCAGAGGTCGCACTTCGCCGCTCTTGCGATCCACGAGTTCCCAATCCAGGATGCACTCTGCCACAGGAGTAACATCTGCTCGAGTCATATTGACATAGCGCGAACCTCCTGTGCCTTTAACATCCAGCACATGTGTGGAAATATCCAATAGTTCTCCCCACGCTGCCAGTGATAGATACTGAATCTTCACGCGCCGTACGGCTATTGTAAGATGACTTTCCGACAGCTTTTCCGGTGGCCACCCCTGAGCAGAAAAGTCCTGCGCAACAGCTTCCTCCGCGTAATGGATATACACCGCGTTGTTGACGTGTTCATACAGGTCCAAATCCATAGCCTCCACCTGGCGTTGCATCACGAACGAGGCTTCACCGGATGAGATCTTTGGAAAGCGTTCAAATGGGAACACGCGTGGGTTTTCCAGCCGAAATCTGTCAATGACATCTTCCGGTAAACTCATGGGCCGCCCCGTTTTTACATCCATGCTAACGACCTGTTGCGTACCCTGCGCGATCACTTCACCGTTCTCTTTGCGTTTCAGCTCAAAACAACGCGTACCACGGACCCTCTGCCAATTCACCAGCCAAATGGTAAAGTCGAAGACGTCGTGGTGGCGCAGCGGACGCAGGAAACGAATCTCGGTCTCGCGAATCACCCAGAACAGATTTAGAGATTGACTATCATTCA
>DATFHE010000129.1:0-7012 GCA_035248745.1 Anaerolineales bacterium
GATACCTGGAAACAAGGTGCTTGGACTTCCTTAAGTTGCCGCAGACGCCGGAGACATCATCCATGAGCTGAGGTGTGGTCGTTCTTGTCTGGCAGGATGAGAGGGATATCCAAAAACGGATGTTTCACAACCCGGACCGGCAGGCAATATGCTTCCTCAATGAGCGCAGGCTGGAGGACATCGTTTGCGCTTCCCATGGCTTTGATCTTCCCGGCAACCATCAGTGCGATGCGGTCGGCGTAGTGGGCGGCGAGGTTAAGGTCATGCAGGGCGACGAGCACGGCAAGGTTGTCGCGGTGCGCCAGTTCCTGAACCAATTCGAGCAGACCCACCTGATACTGCAAATCCAGATGAGCGGTTGGTTCATCAAGCAGGAGGATGGGCGTGGACTGGCATAAGGCCCGCGCCAGCAGAATGCGCTGCTGCTCCCCGCCGGAAAGCTCGCCCACGCGGCGATCGACAAAGGGTAATGCACTCACACGCTGCAACGATTGGCGGGCGATCTCTTCATCGTTGTGGGAGGGCTGACCCAGAAACCCGAGATGGGGCGTGCGCCCGAACAGTACGGTCTCCCAAACAGCATAGGCTGGAGGCAGGGCAACCGCCTGCGGCACCGTTGCGATATATTTCGCACGCTGCACAGTCGAAAGAGAGGCGAGGTCATCTCCATTCGTGCAGATATGACCTGTATACGGAATCACGCCGCTGACGGCACGGATCAACGTGGACTTGCCCGCGCCGTTTGGTCCGATCAGCGCCAGGACTTCGCCGCTTTGCACCTCGAAGGAAATATCATGTAAAACAGGGCGCGAGCCGTAGGAGACAGAGAGGTTTTGGATTTTCAGCATAGCTAGAACGTTAAGTACCAATACAAGGCGGTCTCTTTCGTGTTCGGGTTGATCGCTTTATAAACACTCCGGTCGAAACCACTTAGTACAAGCCCACAGCTCTGATAGAGCGTACAAGCCGGGACGTTGTCATCCTGTGTTTCGAGCATCACACCGGGAAAATCATACTCCTTCGCCCATTGCATGCCGCGTTCGAGTAACGTACGTCCGATCCCCATGCCCCGATATTCCGGGTTGACGACAAGATCCTCCACATAGGCAAATCGATTCCACCATCGGAGCATTTGGATCCGCCCAGCGAGTTTGCCGCCTGCTTCCGCAAAAAAGATTGTGGGACCTTCCTCATCGAAACCATAGTCCGTATCTTCCATAGGGATATCTCGCTCGTATGGTTCCACAGGCACAATGGTGTATACCAGCGTTTCGTTTTCGATATTAAGTACAAGCCGTGAACTCACTGTAAACTTGCGTACAAATGATTTCGTTTGGGAGGATTCGTGCTGCTCTATCTTTCGAATTGTAATCTGCATAAACCCTACTTAATGGTGGTTGGAATGCCCGCTACCATAAAGATGACTTTGTCAGCTTCACGCGCCAGGCGCTGGTTTGCCCAGCCGAGGGCGTCTCGGTAGACGCGTCCCATCGGGTATGGCGGCACCAACCCCAACCCTACCTCATTCGAGATGAGGAACCATTCCTGGTCTTTTTCTCGGACGTTTGTCATTAATTCTTCTATTTCCTTTTGGACGGCTTGCCGATAAGGTTCTTCATCCACCACATTAGCCTTCACAAATTGCATCAGCAGGTTGCTGACGAGCAATGTGATGCAGTCCAGAATCACAACTTCAGACTTGATAGACGATACATGCGATGCGATATCGCAGTTTATCTCCAGTGTTTCCCAATTGGCGGGGCGCTCGAGGCGGTGCTTTTGAATCCGCTGTCGCATTTCTTCGTCCAGTGCCTGTGCTGTGGCAAGAAAGGTAACCGGTTTGCCGCTCGCTTCTGCGAGGTTTTGTGCATAGGAGGATTTACCACTGCGTGCGCCGCCGAGAATCAGAGTGATGCGAGAGGTTGTATCAGTCTTCATGATGTCCCTATCAAAAAAGCGATTAATACGGTTGTTTCTACAGTTTCGATGACCATGCCGAAGACATCACCCGTCACGCCGCCAATACGGGACTGTGCCAAGGATAGAACCAATACTGCTGCACTTAATCCCGCGAGCGCGGCTAAAACGCCACGAAAACCGAGCAGGATGGCAATTGCCAGCGGAAGGATCGCGCCCCAGACGATAAACGATCCGCGAAACCCTGCTGCAAAGTCCGCGCCCATGCCGGAAGGACGTGCCAGCGGCATCCGAGCCGCCGGCAGGATGCACCAGCGTGCGAGACTTGCCGCAAGCAGAATGCCAGGGCTCGGAGTCGAAGTGAGCGCCGCCGCTTTGAGCATTAAAACCAGAACCAGTCCGATTACACCGAAGGCACCCACATGCGGGTCCTTCATGACTTCCAGCCTGCGTTCCGGGGATGCACTCACGAACAAGCCATCGCAGCAATCCGCCAGACCGTCGAGGTGCAGACCGCCTGTGAGAAAAACCCAGACGACAAGCGTAAGTACACTCGCCACCAGTGGAGAAAACATTCTGTTTGCCCCGTCCCATGCAAGCCATGTGATCGCGCTGATCACGAGCCCGACGAACGGATACCACACAGAGGCGCGCCCGCTGTCGCCTGCCGACCAATCGTTGAGCTTAATCGGAAACGTTGTCATCAAACCGAAGGCAATGCGTAAACTTCTCAAATCAAAACCTTTACACGAAGGGCACAAAGGACTCAAAGGTGTATGGCTTGCACAACCAGGAGACTCCCTTCAGATTTTCCCTAGTGCACCTTGTGTCCTTTGCGTTTAAAAATAATCATTCCTGATCACTCACTCCCGCTTCTTCGAATGTTGCCATCTCCCTGAGGAGGCGCGTCGAAGCTTCGATCAGATGAAACGCCAGCGCGGCGCCTGTGCCTTCCCCAAGCCTGAGGTTTAAATCCAGCAAAGGCGCGAGACGCAGGTATTTGAGCATCGCCCGATGACCGTTTTCGACAGACTGATGCGCGCTGATCAAATAATCGCGCGTCCCTGGAGCGAGTTCTACAGCAATCATTGCTGCGGCGGTGGAAATAAATCCATCGATAATCACAGGAATACGTTTGCTCGCGGCGGCAATGATCACACCGGCCAACCCGGCGATTTCCAATCCGCCCACCTTGTGCAACACGTCCATGGCGTCACTTGCATTGGGCTGATTCGCAGCCAGAGCCTGCTCAATGATACGGATCTTGCGCGCCAAACCTTCATCATCGATACCTGCCCCTCGCCCGACAACCTGTGCCACAGGCAGGCCTGTAATCACTGCGGCAATGGCAGCGGAAGGCGTGGTATTGCCAATTCCCATATCGCCGGTGGCGACGAGATCCAGCCCGCGGTCGGCTTCCTCATGCAGGACGTCTATCCCAACTTGAAGTGCCTGTTCCGCCTCTTCACGCGTCATCGCCGGACCCCGCGCCAGATTCCGCGTCCCGCACATCACCTTGCGCCGTATTAGCCCAGGCAGCGGCGCAAATTCCGCTACAACACCTACATCTACAACCGTCACGCGCGCACGCGCCTGGTGCGCCAACACATTGATCGCCGCGCCGCCGCCCAGAAAGTTCAGCACCATCTGCCGGGTCACGTCTACAGGGTAGGCGCTCACGCCTTCGGACGTCACGCCGTGATCTGCCGCCATCACGATGACAGCCTTGCGCTCCACCGAAGGGAACGGATCCGCTTTTATCCCCGCCAGTTGAATTGACAGTTCCTCCAATCGCCCGAGGCTTCCTCGCGGTTTGGTCAAGGTATCCTGCCGTGCACGCGCGGAATTCATCGCCACTTGATCGAGCGGTTGGATGGCTTTGATCGTGTCTTCGAGATTCATGCCGTTACCAGTATCCCTGATTCTTTGCGCGGCGCAGCACCCACAGGAAAAACGGTGCACCTGCCAGTGCTGTGACAATACCCACCGGCAGTTCCTCCGGCGCCAGGATAATACGCGACAACACATCGGCAACCAGCAGGACCGATGCGCCGCCAAGAATGCTCAGCGGGATGAGGCGGCGATAGTCCACGCCCCACCAGATCCGCACAATGTGCGGCACGATCAGACCGACAAACCCGATGATGCCCGCGAAGGAAACCGCCGCGGCGGTAACGAGCGAAGCCGCCACGATGATAATGAATTTTGCACGTCGGACGTTTAAGCCTAACTGTGTCGCCTGTTCATCGCCAAACTGCAGAAGGTTAAGAGAGTAGCCGGTCAGAACCAGCGCGGTCATACCGACCGCCAGGTAAGGGACCAGCGCCAGAGTGACATCCCAGCCAACCAGGCTCACGCCGCCCAGCATCCAGCCGATGGCGCGGCGCACCTCCCCACTGGAACGCAGCATCAGGAACGAGGTCATGGATACGGCGAAAGAAGAGACCGCAACCCCAGCCAGGATCAGGTTTGTCGTGGGTACCGTCCTGCCGATATGGGCAAAGGTATACACAAGATACACCGTCAGCAGGCTGGCGGCAAAGGCTGCCATGGGAACTGCCAGAAGTCCCAACTGTGTGTACGGCCATTCTATCGACATGGCGAGTATCGCTCCCAACCCCGCGCCGGAAGCCACGCCGATCAGATAGGGGTCTGCCAGCGGATTGCGGAACAATCCCTGATAGGCTGCGCCGCTGCCTGCCAGTGCCGCGCCGATCAGAGCGATTAGCGCTGTACGCGGCAGACGGATGTTCCAGAGGATCGTCCGAAAGGTATCGTTGTCCGATGTCCCGTTGACCAGGCGCCACAGCTCCGCCGGGGGAATGAAGACAGAGCCAATGGCCAGGCTGACGATCAGCATGACGATCAACGCGAGTAGGGTGAGAAAGAAGGGGTTGCGCATGGACTTTGGGAAGACAGGTACACAAGTAGATATGTCTACCTGTGTACGCTGTCTACTTGTGTATCTTATCTTACTCAAACAATTCCGGCCGCAGCAGCTTTGCCAATTCCTCCAACGCATCCACCAGACGCGGGCCCGGGCGGCTGACGAGGTCGTCGTTGAACGGGAGGATCTGTCCATTTTTCACCGCGCTCAGGTTTTCCCAGCCGGGGCGCTGGGCGATCGACTCGGGTGTTATGCCATAGCGAGCATTGCCAAGGATGATGAAGGCGGGATCCGCCGCGACCACCTGCTCCAGACTTAGCTGAGGGTATCCTTCCAGATCGCCGGCAATGTTGTAGCCGCCTGCGCGATCGATCAGTTGTGTAATGAACGTGCCTTTACCAGCCGTGTAAGGCTTGGACGGATCCGTGGCATCCAGTTCATAAAAGACACTGAAGCGGGAGCTGAGCGGGGCTATCTTTTCATCCACCGCGGCGACGCGCGCCTTGAGTGATTCGACCAGAGTGGCAGCCTCCTCTTGATGCCCGGTCATCTGTGCAACCAGCTCCAGGTTGCCATACATTTCTTCCAGAGTCGTGGGATTCTTCAGGTAATAGACCGTCAGACCGAGATCTTCGAGCTGCTTCACCTGCTCGGGTGTATTAATCTCCGCCGCCAGAACCAGATCGGGGTTGAGAGAAACGATCAATTCTGTGTTCAACGCGTCGAAGGTGGAACCGATATCCGTGACAGCTTTTGCTTCTTCCGGGAAGTCGGAAAGCTCATCGCGCCCGACGACCTGATCTCCCGCCCCAATGGCGAAGAGAGTCTCTGTATTGGAAGGAGCAAGGGAAACGATCCGCTGCGGGAATCCGTCGAGTGTCACCTCACGACCGAGTCCATCGGTGAACGCAAGGTCGGCAGGAGCCTGTGTTGCCACAGCTTGCGGCGCACAGGCTGCCAGCAAGGTGACCAGTAAAATGATTAACAGGAATTTTCGTAACATAGTTTTCTCCGTTTTATTCTGTCATTGCGAGCGCAGCGAAGCAATCTCGTCTTCCTGCAAGAAGGTGTATTCACCGCGAAGAATGCTCTTCGCAATGACAAAGGTGAGGGAATCAAAATCCCCAGCATAGGCTGGGGAGGTAGGAGAGGCAATCTGAGTTGACCGTCCTCCACCTCCTTTCCGCGAGAGTGTGGCAGAACCGATCAGAGCGGGCGACCTGACTTGTTCGAACAGGGTTCGAATTCACAGTTGCGCGACAGTGTCGGATTCACACCGACTTCGCCGCTGGCTGACCGTACTATTGAATTGTTCTTATTTTATGCCGCGTGACGAGTAAAGTCAATGACGGAATTTTTCATACGTGCGTAAAAAAGAAGGAGCATCACCATAGACACCAGGATCAGCGAAATGTTGCCCTCACGTCCGTAAAGCAGCAGCGCAAACGTTGGAACCAGGTAACACAAAAGCAGGATGGCTTTTTCCACCAGCGTACCCTGAGGGGCAAAAACCGCAAACGGGACCAGCAGCAGCAAAAAGTCATAGTTATAGAGATAGGGACTAATAAGTAAGGTGGTCAGTAGTGCTGCACTCAATAAGAACTCCGGTGTTCTCAAGAAGGAACGGATGAGATAGAACGTGAGAATCAGAAGAACCAGCAAAACAATAGCAATCCATGCGGCGTTTGTCAGGGAGCCATCGAAGAACCAGCGCGATAAAAATACGGGCAGGCTGGCGCACTCTGAGCAGGCAGAAACATTCCCTTCCCCTTGGTAACTCAATAACATCCCTGGATAGGAGACGATCCATGCAGGGTCGGCAAGGAAACCTGTAAGGAACAGAAGGGTAATAGCTATAAGCATTGGTTGCGGCAGGCGTCGTCTAAAATCCTTTTTGTTATAAATCAGCCATCCTGTCGCTGCCAGCAGAATGAGAGCGCCCACGTGTGGCTTGAAGGTCAGTAATAGCATGCCAAGAACGGTCAGCGTTACATGTTCCCGGCGCAGGGAATATATCAATAGAGATGTGCCGAGCAGAACAGGGAAATCGTACTGACCCACAGATAACGCCCCCAGTACAGGCAAAAAGAACAAGGAAAGGGGAAACGCCACCAGCTTCCACAATCCTAGCCAACCATCTGTGAGCAGCCAGACAGACAGGAACAGCATTGCCAGATTGAACTCAAACCACAACGTCGCTGCGGCTTT
>DATFHE010000130.1:0-9652 GCA_035248745.1 Anaerolineales bacterium
GTCGGTGTAGTGGTAGGCGTGTTCGTTGATGTGTTGATGGGTGTGTTGGTCGCCGTGTTCGTGGGTGAATCTGTAGGCGTGTTCGTTGGTGTGTTGGTTGGGATATCTGTAGGCGTGTTCGTTGGAGTGTTCGTGGGTGAATTGGTAGATGTGTTTGTCGGTGTATTGGTGGGAGTATTTGTCGGCGTGTTCGTGGGTAAATTGGTAGGTGTGTTGGTCGCCGTATTCGTGGGGGTGTTTGTGGATGTATTCGTAGGTGTGCTGATTGGAGTGTTGGTAGGTGTGTTAGTAGCCGTGTTTGTGGGCGTGTTGGTAGGTGTATTTGTAGCTTTTTTTGTAGGCGTGTTGGTCAGCGTGTTGGTTGCTGTATTCGTCGGTGTGGTGGTCGCAGTGTTGGTAGGTGTGTTGGTCGCAGTGTTTGTTGGTGTATTAGTAGGTGTGTTAGTAGATGTGTTAGTGGGTGTATTGGTCGGCGTGTTAGTAGCCGTGTTGGTGGCAGTGTTAGTAGGTGTATTTGTAGGCGTGTTGGTCGCAGTGTTGGTAGGTGTGTTCGTGGGCGTACTGGTCGGCGTGTTGGTAGCCGTGTTAGTTGCTGCCCCAGAAACAATTAGAGTTCCCTGGCCGTTTGCTGTATTCGCATTTTGGCAATCCGCTCCACTGCCCGCCCGCACGGTAAAGCTTGTCGTTCCTGCAGGTGTTCCGGCAGATGTGGTCAGGGTCAGCGTGGAAAACGCATTTCCGCCGGTACTCGTCACGGAGGAAGGACTGAACATTGCTGTCACGCCGCTCGGCAGTATTGAGGTGATACTCAAAGGTGCAGAGCAGGAACCGGAATTTCCATCGAAGTTGACGGTAACGGTGTAGGTGGTAGAGCTGCCTGCCACAACCGGGTTAGGCGATTGCGTGCTGACGGACACCGTATTCGGCTTTGCATCTGTAAACGTTCCGGTCACTGCCACGGCAGAGGTGAGTCCCACTGCCGTATAGCTGTAGCCTCCAATGGCAAGCTGGCTATCCCATAACATGATCTCGCAGGACCAGCCGCCAAGAGAGTTTGCGGTTCCCTGACAAGTGGCTGTATATCCATTCGGACCCTGCACCTGCACCAGGACGGTTTCGCCGGGGATAAAGCCGACAACGTTGCCATTCAAGCTGTTGCTGTTTCCAGCGATGGTTACCGTGCTTCCGGGAGCATAGTCTTCCTGGTCTGTCCAGAGATTGGCAATGGGCAGCGTGCTACTGATGCTGTTCTCCGCTTCGATTCCAAAGCGGGCATTATTGTTGAACGATCCGCCGGTGACCACCACCAGCGTATCCGCGCCGTTGACGTAAACGCCGGATCCTGCCGGACCCTGACCATTGTTGAACCCGTTGCCCGTCGCAGTGACGTTGTTCAGCTCCACGGTCCCCGCTTCACTCGCGGTAATGGAAATCCCGTTGCCTTCGTTGTAAGAGGAAGTGACATTGGTCAAGCTGACATCGGAGGCGAAGATTTGTATCGCGCCCTCTTCAACGTCTGATCCAAAGACGGCAATATTGTTAATGGACAGCGTGCCAACCCACGGGTTGGTCAGAGTGCCAACCTGCACATTGGAGCCGGTGAAAGCCGTCTGACCCGATGTACTGCCTGTCGCAGGATTCCATCCGCCTTGAATGGTCAGATTGTAGATATTGAGTGTGCTGTAGGCAGATCCGAGACTCGTGCCAGAGTCATCGATGATGAGCGGTGTGGCAAACCCCGCGCCGGTGGTCTGCTCAATGAAGATCGTCCCATTTTGTGAAAAGGCAAGTGGGTTAGACTGCATGGCAGCCAGGAGTTCCGCGATGCTGGCATAACTGGCGCTGCAGCCGTTCTGTCCGGGCGTAGGGACTGTGACCGTTTCGGGGCACCAGACGGGATCTGACGTTGCCAGGGCAGTGGCAGCTTCCTGCGAGCCCAGAACCTGCGGCTGACCCTGCTGATCCAAAACGACAATGTCTGTGTTCTGGATCGGCGTGGACAACACCACCTCGGCATCAGGGTCTCCGGTTGCATTAGGAGTCGTTGTCTCCACAACAGGAGAGGCAGTGGGCTCTTCCGGCTGGAGTGTGGCATCCACTGGTTCCTGCGTTGACGGCTCTGTAGCCATGGGAGGCTCTGTAACAACGTTTGTCACGGCTGGAGGTTCGGTTACGACTTCCGTTGCTGCCGGGGGCTCGGTGGGCGTTTCCCCATCTGCGCGCACTGCCTGCACGTTGAGTACGTTTAAAGACAAAACAAGAATTAGAAAAAGCGTTGGAAATGCAATCTGCTTGCGAGCTGCCATTCGGTTTTCTACCTTTCATTATTGGAAAGCGGAAACATGACGACTCTTATTAATGAAAGTTACAGAAACGCAAAGGGAAGCAGGATGAAATCCCTCTTTATTATGATATTGATATATTCAGCAAAGGTTTGTGGTCGTATGCCAGGAATCTCGGAATTGAAACTATTTTGAAAGAGAGTGAGTGGATTTTCGTTGTAGAATACACTACAGCGTCATCCTGACCCTGTGTCTATACTCCATCATCGCCGGCTTCCTTCCTACCCTGGGGAGACAAAAGGGTTACACGCTCCGTACGAAACATACAGGATACGATTACAATTAAAGGTATGCATATGGAATCCGGTTATATCCTCATTGTAGAAGATGTCCCCGATATCCTCCGGCTGCTGGAGGAGACTCTCAAGTTTAAAGGCTATCGAGCGGTCACCGCGTTTAACGGGCAGGAGGCGCTCGAAAAGATCCAGCAGGAGCGCCCTGCCCTGATCATCACCGACATCATGATGCCCAAGCTGGACGGCTTCGGACTCGTCCACCGGCTGCGCATCAACCCCGAGACCCGCGAAATCCCGGTGATCTTCCTTACTGCTACGTATGTGGCTCTCGAAGATAAAGCCTTTGCCCTGAACATTGGCGCGACCCGCTTCATCGAAAAGCCAGTGAACTTCGAGCATTTCCTGAGGACCATTCAGGAGCTGCTGGCTGCCACACCGCACGTCCACGAGCCAAAGATGACCGAAGCCGAATTCTACGAGGGGTACCGCCAGCGGCTCGAAAAAAAGCTGCAGCAGAAGAACACACAGATCGCGCGCGACGAACGCCTGCTCCAGACTATCACGGACGACGAAAAGCCAACGTTCCGAACTTCCCTTCAGATGGCAAAGAACGAACGCGACGAGCTGCAGAATCTGCTACTGGAACTGCAAGCCCGCATTGCCAATACGAACAAATCCTAGTTCCTGGGAGCCGAAGAAGGGGGCATTCCATACTGGTGTCTTCCATTTGATCGCGTTTCACAACAGAGAATACACTTTCCTTGACTCATGTTTGGAATCCTTATATACTCCTATTAATCTGATTAATCGACATTATTATGCTACGTGACCGCATCTCCCCTGAGCTATCCGAATTTCTACGCTACCTGGCATCGCACGAGGAAGCGGAACGCGGGCTTCCCACGCTCAACGAACTGAGCCGCGAGCTGGGCATCGGCGTGGCAGCCCTGCGCGAACAACTGGAAGTGGCACGGGCGCTTGGCTTGGTGGAAGTGAAGCCAAGGATGGGAACGCGGCGCCGCGAATACTCGTTCACCCCTGCAGTTCGCCAGAGCCTCGGGTATGCACTGGCGCTCAACCACGAGCACTTCCGCAAGTATGCAGATCTGCGCAAGCATGTCGAAGCGGCATTCTGGCACCAGGCAGTCTGTACCTTGACCGATGAAGATAAACGGGAGTTACAACACCTGGTGGCGCGTGCCTGGGAGAAGCTGCGCGGTACGCCGGTCCAGGTGCCGCATGAAGAACACTGCCAGTTGCATTTGAAGATCTATAGCCGCCTCGAGAACCCGTTCGTCACAGGCATCCTGGAAGCCTACTGGGAAGCGTATGAAGCAGTGGGCTTGAACGTCTTTGCGGGCGGTTATGAATATCTGCAGGAAGTATGGCAGTATCACCAGAAAATGGTGGAGGCAATTTGCACAGGTAATTTTGAGGCTGGCTATGAGGCGCTCGTCGCCCATACCGACCTGTTGTATCAGAGAGCATAAATTCACGTCATGTCGTTGCGAGGGCACAGCCCTGCGGTCTCCGACATCAAACCACTGAGGAGTCTCATGGATAAAGTAATCAACGATTTTTCGATCATCGTTGGCACCAAGAACGGCTCAGGCAGCCAGACAGCCAACAACACCATCCTGCGCGCCATCTTCAAGATGGGCATTCCGGTCTCGGGCAAGAACCTGTTCCCCTCCAACATTCAGGGCTTGCCCACCTGGTATACGATCCGCGCCAGTAAGGATGGCTTCCTGGCGCGACGCGAAGAGCAGGAAGTCGTCATTGCGATGAACCCTGATTCGTTCGCGCGTGACTTGGCTTCGGTGACACCCGGCGGCGCCTTCTACTACGCAGACGACATCAAGCAGCCGATCACCCGCGCCGACATCGCCGTGTATGCTATGCCGGTCAAACAGATCGTGCGCAACGACAAAACCATCCCCAATGATTTTCGCGACCTCGTCGGCAACATGGTCTATGTGGGTACGCTGGCGCACATGATAAACCTTGATTTGGGCAAAATCGAGGCGGCTCTGCAGTTCCACTTCAAGGGCAAACAGAAGCCAATCGATATGAACATGAACATCGTGCAGGCAGGTATGGAGTGGGCAAAGGCAACTCTGGAGAAGAAGGATCCCTTCGTGCTGGAGCCCATGAATAAGACCGACGGATTGATCATGGCAGATGGCAACACCGCCGCGGCAATCGGCTCGATCTTTGGCGGCGCGCAGTTTGTTTCGTGGTACCCCATCACGCCTGCCTCCTCCCTGGCAGAGGCCGTAAGCGATTACATGCCCATGCTCCGCAAACGTGAAGATGGTAAGTTGACCTATGCCGTCGTGCAGGCGGAGGATGAGCTGGCAGCCATTGGCATGGCAATTGGCGCGGGCTGGAGCGGCTTGCGGGCGATGACCTCCACATCAGGTCCGGGCTTGAGCCTGATGACCGAATTCGCCGGACTGGCATATTACGCGGAGGTGCCAGTCGTGGTCTGGGACGTGCAGCGCATCGGTCCGAGCACGGGGCTGCCTACGCGCACATCCCAGGCAGATCTTACTTTTGTATATAACATCGGGCATGGCGATACACAAAGCATCATCCTGCTTCCCGGAAACGTCAACGAATGCTTCGAGCTCGGCTGGAAGGCCTTCGATGTCGCCGAACGTTTGCAGACGCCAGTCTTCGTCCTCTCGGACTTGGATATGGGAATGAACCAGTGGATGAGCAAGCCCTTTGAATACCCAGACCAGCGTATGGATCGCGGCAAGGTGCTTTGGGAAAAAGACCTCGAAGAACTCAAAGGCAACTGGGGCCGCTATCTCGATAAGGACGGAGACGGTATTCCCTACCGCACCATCCCGGGCAATAAGCATCCATTGAGCTCGTATTTTATGCGCGGCACCGGTCACGACGAATACGCCCGTTATACGGAAGACTCCTCCGTCTTCCTGCACAACATGGAGCGCTTGAAGAAAAAGTTCGAAACAGCGAAGCAGTACCTGCCCAAGCCGGTCACGTATATGAGCGAGGGCGCGAAGATCGGCATCATCGCTTACGGGTCGACGGAAGCTGCCATCAACGAGGCGCGCGTCCAACTGGAAAGAGATCACGACATGCAGACGAGCTTCCTACGCGTGCGGGCGGTCCCCTTCACCACCGAAGTGGACGAGTTCATTCGTGCGCATGACCAGATCGGTGTGGTCGAGATGAACCGCGATGGGCAACTGCACCAGTTGCTAACCCTTGCCTACCCCGAAGCCGCTATGAAGTTCCGCTCGGTGGCGTATGGCGATGGCATGCCCGCCTCTGCTCGATGGGTGCGCGAAGGGCTCCTGGCGACAATCTCCAGGGCTGTAAAGGCAGACCCAGCAGAAGAAGAGATGCAACCCACCGTGAGTTTAGGCGCCGCGGAAGAAGATGTGGTCCCAGAAGGAGTCAAATAATGTCTCAATCTTTACCTATGGCTGGAATGCCAGCCAATAGCAATCTTGTCGGACTCACCAAGCATGACTATCGTGGCAACCCCACCACGCTCTGCGCGGGCTGCGGGCACAACTCCATCTCGAACCAGATCATCGCTGCGATGTACGAGATGAATGTGCTGCCGGAGAACGTCCTGAAATTCAGCGGCATCGGCTGCTCGAGCAAAAGCCCCACCTATTTTATGAACCGCACCTTTGGCTTCAACAGCCTGCACGGGCGTATGCCTTCGATTGCCACAGGCGGTCTTTTCGGCGATCACACGCTGAAGGGCATTGCCGTCTCGGGGGATGGCGATACCGCCAGTATCGGCATGGGGCAGTTCAAACACATCATGCGCCGCAACGTCAACATGGTGTATATCGTCGAGAACAATGGCGTGTACGGGCTGACTAAAGGCCAGTTCTCTGCCACTGCCGAGCACGGCTTGCACTTGAAAAAGCAGGGTACCAATCCCTACATGCCCATCGACATCTGTATGGAAGCCGTCATCTCCAACGCAACGTTTATAGCGCGCTCCTTTGCCGGAAACGCAAAGCAAGTGAAGGAACTGATCAAAGCGGCGTACGCCCACAAAGGACTCGCGGTACTCGATATCATTAGCCCGTGTGTGACCTTCAACAACAATGAAGACGCACACTACTCCTATCCCTGGGGGAAGGAACACGAGTCCCCGCTGCATGACCTCACCTACATCCCGCCGCGCAATGAGATCATGCTCGAAGCAGAGCTGAAGGAAGGCGAAGTCCGCGAAGTGACCATGCACGATGGGTCGGTCATTGTGTTGAAGAATCTCGAAAAGAACCACGATCCCACGAATCGCCTGGAGGCGTTCCGCGTGCTGGAAGAAGGACAGCGCAACAACTGGCTGGCGACCGGTTTGATCTACATTTCGACCGATAAGCCAACCCTGGCGGAAACGTACAACCTCGTCGATACGCCACTCAACCGCCTCGCCGATGCCGACCTGCGACCGGCACCTGAGATGATCCAGAAGATCAACGATTTGATGTTTTGACCCCACCCAGCCTCCCCCAATACGACACTAGAATTTTGGTTGACATGTGAATTCTCGATATCGTATTTGGGGGAGGTGCTGCTTAAGAAGCGGAGGGGGTCAAGAAGGTATACTTTAGAGATGATCGAAATCACACCGTCCGTGCAAATCGACGAACGTGAACTGCAGATTGACTTTGTGCGCGCCTCCGGTCCAGGGGGGCAGAACGTCAATAAGGTATCCACGGCGGTGCAACTGCGTTTTGATGTGAACGCCTCTGTGCTCCCGGAGGAAGTAAAAGAGCGCCTGATCCGCCTTGCAGGGAGTCGCATTACATCAGAAGGTATCCTGCTGATCGAAGCCAAGCGCTTCCGCACCCAGGAGCAGAACCGCGAGGACGCGCGGCAGCGATTTGTGGAGCTTGTACGAAAGGCGCTGGTCAAGCCGAAGGCGCGGAAAAAGACAAAGCCCACGCCAGCAGCGAAAGAAACAAGGTTGAAAGAGAAAAAAAGAAAAGGGGACGTCAAACGCATGCGAAACAAATCCCTCCCTTTGGAATAAGACATGAACATCAACTCGGTGGAACTCATCGGTTATCTCGGATCGATTCTGGTCGCTATTTCGTTGATGATGAAGTCTCTTTTACGACTGCGAATCATCAACCTGATCGGAGCTCTTTTCTTTACCGTTTATGGGGTTTTGCTGGGTGCTTACCCGGTCGCTTTCGTAAATGGAATTATTGTTTGCATTGATCTGTATTACCTCGTGCAGATGTGGCGGCAAAAAGACTTCTTCACATTCCTGGAGGTATCGCCCCACGGCAAATACCTGAATGCCTTCGTCGACTTTCACAGGGACGATATCCGGGAAATCATCCCCTCTTACATTCACAATTCGGGCGACGATTTACTTAGCTTTTTTATCCTGCGGAACATGATGCCGGCAGGGCTATTCCTTGCAAAGATACAGGGCGAAGAGGCATACATCCAGCTGGATTATGTCATCCCGAATTATCGTGATTTCCAGGTGGCGCGCTTTATCTTTGAGGACAATGCGGCGTTTTTCCGGCAGCGTGGAATTCGCCGCTTCGTCTCGGACGGCGGAAGCCCGATTCATCAACGATATTTGGAGAAGATGGAATTTGTGAATCACGGGGGTGTGTACGTGTATGAGATCGGTAAAACAGTTCTGCATGACAGCAAGTGATGAAAATTGAATCATAAGACTTTGATTGGACTGCTCTGCGGCCTGGGTGCGGCTGCCATCTGGGGCGGTATGTATGTCGTTAGCAAAGTAGTGCTCGAGATCATTCCGCCTTTTGCGCTTGTGTCTCTCCGGCTGATCCTGGGGATTGCCACGCTTGCCCTCGTACTCCTCCTGCGCGGCTTCCCCGCCTTTACGCGGCATCAACTGTTACAGGTGCTTGGCGTTGGTTTTGTAGGCTATGGTGTTTCGTTAAGCCTGCAATTTCTTGGCACGAAGCTATCCACAGCAGCGAATGGTTCACTGGTCACCTCTGCCACGCCGGCCTTTGTGCTGCTCTTTGCCTGGCTGCTTCTCAAAGAAAGGATTACCCCTCGGCGACTGCTGGCGCTGTTTCTTGCGACGATGGGCGTGGTCGCAGTGATCGATCCGCGTACGGCGCAGTTGAATCCTGCCCTATTTTTAGGAAACATGCTACTCCTCGGCGCGGCGATCACCTGGGCGCTTTACTCCGTGCTGGTACGCAAAGTCACTCAGAATGTGAATGTACTCGCATTCAGCATGATCGCGTTTTTCGGCGGTTTGCCGGTTACTGCCCCTGCAGGGATCTGGGAGGCAGGGACGACGGGCATCGGAGATATTACGCTGGGTGTGATTGGCGGTATCCTGTTCCTGGGCGTGATTTCTACAGCGCTGGCAATGGTCCTGTGGAACACTGCGTTTGCGTATGTGGATGCCAGCCAGGCATCGCTCACGTTCTTTGCACAGCCCGTCGTCGGGACGTTTCTGGGGTGGCTCTTCCTGGGGGAACAAATCACGCCGCTTTTCCTGCTGGGCGGACTTCTGATCGGGCTGGGGCTCGTCGTAGCAAGCCGCGAAACGTGAAGCACTCGCAGTGTCCTTAAAGCTCGAAAAGCACGTGTGAAGCCCTGTCGAATAAGTGTACTTGACAAATAGATTGAAAATCCTTATACTATTTTAGTAACACGTGTTAGTAAACAGCCTATGAGACCAGCAAAACGTACGACCAGCCGGGATGTTGCCAAACTAGCCCATGTGTCGCGGACGACGGTCTCGTTCATTTTGAACAACGTGCCAGGCGTAAGCATCAGTGCAGCCACCCGCAAACGAGTGCTGGACGCCGCAAAAAAACTCAACTACTTCCCCAACGTGGCTGGCAAAAAACTTGTCAGTGGAAAATCCTATACGATTGGTCTGGTGCTTTGCCAGTCGCCTGAGCAGATATTCACCGATGCCTTTCTCCCCCAGGTGATCCTGGGTGTGGAACAGGCAGCAATGCAGCAGGGCTTTCATGTCTTATTGAAACCTGTTGACCCGAACGACACCGGAGGATATGCCCGCTTGATCACAGAAAATCATGTCGATGGTATTTTGTT
>DATFHE010000131.1:0-7987 GCA_035248745.1 Anaerolineales bacterium
CAATAGCCAGGCACCAGGGTTGCGCGGAAGCCCGTCGATCTCCCAGCGTTCCAGCGCGTTAACCAGCGCGTCCTGCAAAGCATCCTCTGCCAGCTCGAAGTCACCCAGCTGGATGATAAGTGCTGCGAGCACACGTCCGTGTTCTTCGCGATATGTTTTCTCGATCTGAGACTCAGCGGTCATCCCATTCTCAAACTCATCATACCTCTGACCAGAGCGGGCGAACCTCCACCGAACCATACTTTGCATGCGGAATCTTTTCTGCCCAGCGAAGTGCCTCATCGAGGTCCTTGCATTCCAGCAGGAAGAATCCACCTAACTGCTCGTGCGTTTCCGCGAAGGGACCATCTGTGATCAATGTTTTGCCTTCCCGCACGCGCACGGTTGTCGCATTGGCGATCGGGGAAAGCCCATTGCTCGATAGCAGCACCCCGGCAGCCCGGGTCTCCTGGAGCAGGTCGTACCAGGTCTTTTGCATTGCCTCAAGTTCCTCCGAGGGGATCTCGGATGCTTTCGACTCGCTGGCATACATCAGTAACATGTATTTCATGTGTTTGATCTCCTTTAGACAACGATAGACTCGCCAATCTCATGCGGATTGTTCAGCAAGTCTACCGTTCCGCGAAGCTTTTCCTGGATCCGTTCTTAGCTCACGGCTTTTTTCACGAGCTCGGCAATCTTTGCCTCGTCGGCGTCGGTCAACTTCGTTAGCGCCCATGAAGTTGGCCACATGCTGCCTTCATCGAGGTTCGCGTCCTCGTTAAAGCCGAACGTTGCGTATCGCGCCTTAAACTTGTCCGCAGCCTGGAAGAAGCAGACAACCTTGCCGTTCTTGTTGGCATAGGCGGGCATCCCATACCAGGTTTTCGGCGAGAGGTCTGGCGCGCTGGTTTTGATGATCTCGTGAATCCGCTCGGCCATGACGCGATCTGATTCGGGCATCTCGGCGATCTTCTCCAGTACGTCGCTTTCCGCCGCCCTGCCTTCGCGCTCCGCCTTTTCCTCTTTGAGCCGCTCCTTTAACGCGGCTCTTTCCTCGGCTGTGAGTCCCTTGGCAGGCTTCTGCGTAGACTTCTTGGTGGTGCTTTTAGCTGGGTTCATGATAATCTCCTATCTCTACATTGTTGAATTCCGGTTTATTTTTACCGTTCTATTCTAACGTCGAACAAGCAGGGATCAAAATGACAGGATGAAATGATTCTAATCTTTTACTCATAATTCATATCCGTGGCTGATATACTTACCGAAAGGAGGTCCTCATGCATATCGTAAAGCTGATCGAACGTCGTTTTCCAAAGCAAAAAGGAAGTATTGTTACTATCTTGGTCCTTCTATCTCTTAGTCTTCTTTTATTAGGTTTGGGAGTAATGTTTCTTCAATAGTAAAAGAGTTAAGTTAAAAAAGGACATGCGATGGCATGTCCTTTTGTGTTGGAACCTTGGAAAGACTCAGCCTTTTGTTCTCAACAGTTTGTCTGTATTTGCTGCAATCTCAACGGTGCTCCCAGGCTCAAAATTGGCTGTGAACCGTTCATAAGCCTTTTCTCGGTCTGCACCACCTTCAGCGGTCACTAATAATTGTTCCCCGTACGCAGCTAGATCTTCAATCACTCGTTCGTAGCGATAATATGCCATCACAGCAAAATCGATGCTTGTTGTTCCATAGCCCTCATAGAAAACAGATTCGTCCTGTTTGCTTTTCCAAAGATTATCGATTCCGCCGCCAACAAACAATAGATCGCGTTCCTTAGGGGCCAGCAGGGGAGCATCCCAGTCCACGATATAAAATTCGTCCTTCCTGGTCACTAAAATGTTAGCTCCGTGAATATCTGTGTGACACAAAACCAATTCGTGAGATTGGGATTGCAGCTCTGAGGCAAGTTCTTCTGTCCGCTGGATAAGACGGCTAATTTCAACATGCCTGGATTTTATAAAGTTTGCTAGCTTTGCAGCAACTGGATCATCAAAGATGGTATTCTCAACTTCCCTTTGAAACTCCTTCACACGTTCGCGCCATTGCGGAGAAAACGTTTCCTGTGGAATCATTCTCTTGAGTTCCAGGGGGATGACCGTCGTATGAATTCTTTTCATGGCTGCCCCGAACACTCGTTTGTGATCATCTCTCAGCTTTACCTGAAAGCCATTTTTGCCCTCAATGAACGGATACAGGATCATTTTGTACTCACCGAAGTCCGCCCAGCCTCGATTTGATTTCGTCTCAAAAGGAGGGATGATTTCTTGGATGCCCTGTGACTTAAGAAAGAGCGGGACGGTCACCACGATCTCTTCAAAGCCTTTGCGCAATTTCAGGAAGTACGTTGTCCCATCATCCGCAACGACTCGGTAGACGGCTGATCCCATGTCCGCCCCAAGGGGAAGGAAGGTCAACCCTGTAACACGCAGGTCATATTCATCCTGCAAACGGGAAATGATGGATTGGTCAGGAATATCTGGTTTTTCAAGCATAAAGTATTATGTGTCTTCCTTTTTTACCCGTAGTGTACTTTGTAGTTAAAAATTACAGCTTTGCCTTAATCGCCAACCCCGCAACCACGCTCGTAAACGCGTTCGATTCTTTTACCTTCTCTGCCCCGAAGATTCGTGTGAGCATTTCGGTAAATAAGGGAATATTGGAGGACCCGCCCGTCTTCACCACGGCATCAATTTCGCCGGGTTCCAGCCCCGATTTGGAAATTGTCTCAAGCAGCACGTTCTCCACAGCCATCAGGTAATGATCAATATCCGTTTCAAACTGGTGCCGGGTATATAGCTCCCACAAGGCAATCTCTTTATCTTCCAGGCTGATGATTGTCGCGCCTTCATCGGATAGCGCGATCTTCCCGGCTTCCACACGGTTATAGAAAGTGAATGCCAGGTCGTTATAGATCAGTCCCTGTAATGCTTTCAGCTGTATGGGAGCGGTCCCTGCGTAGATGGCTTTGTCCAGAATGTTCTTGTTGATGGGTGTACCCAGTTCAGGGAGCGCCATCCAATCGGGGATGGCGTGGATCATTTCCATGATTTCGGGATGGTACTTGACACGACCGTAACCGAAATGAGAAAGCATACGCCTCTCGATGATGGCGCGATCGAAGTCGCTTCCGGCGATGTCCACGCCGCCGCTGGCATAGACCCTGCGCCTGCTTGGATCGCCCAGGCGCATTACCGCGATGTCGAGTGTGCCGCCGCCAAAGTCGAAGATCACTACATTTTGCGGTCCGGGAATGGACTGTTCATAATCCAATGCGGCGGCGATAGGTTCCAGCTCAAAATCAACTTCCTTAAAGCCCGCTTCATGGGCAGCATGTCGCAGAGTTTCCTGTGCCTTGTGGTCTCGCTCCGATGACTCAGAAAACTTCACCGGTCGCCCAAGCGTTACAGCATCGATTGGTTCTCCCAGCACATCTTCTGCGCGCTTTTTCAACAGGCTCAGATATGTTTGTGCCAGATCGCCCACGGTGTAATACCGTTCGAAAATCTGTGTGCCCTCATAGCCCTCTTTGCGGAGCGCGGTCTTGAGATATTGCAACAGACGCCCCGGCTTGAGCTCGTCCACATAAACATAGATATCCCGCACATAGTGCATATCCGCGCCATAGACGTCGATCTCGCCCGCCCATTGTTTGACGAAACGCCGCTGGCGGTTGACGTTGTCGCGGTAATAATTCTCCACCGCTTCCTGCCCGATCGAGGGGCGGTAATCCCGTGTAATGTAGAGTACCGTTTTGATAACTTCGGGGATAACGTTCTTCGGATCCACAGGCAGCAGCCGGACGCGCTGACCATCGTAGACCGCGACCCCGGAATTGGACGTGCCAAAGTCAATGCCGACTTTGATGCTCACGAAGTTGCCTCTGCGGGGATCACGCCAATCGACAGGATCAAGCCATCGGCTTCGATCGAGCCGGCGCCTGTAATCGATTCCGTGAGATGGAGCCGGATATTCCCTTTCGAGTCCAGCGCGGCGATCCGATCCTCGTCCCGAACCGATGCCGCGCCGACAAAGCGGACTCCCTGCTCGAGCCGCGAAGGGGGAATGAGTGCCTGACCCTTCGCCAGCGCAGATTTAGACAGCTCGAGACTCCCAGTTTCGCGCTGGATGACCTTGCCTGTTTGAGTGACGAACAGCATCAATTCCTCTGCGTGCGGCACGAACGATGCAATGATATAGTCGCTGGCGGTCAGCTTAATACGATCTTCGGCACTATAGGAGAGTTCATGGACATCCAGCCCAAGCAGCTTCCCTTCGATGGTGACAAAGGCAAAACGATCCTTTTTACCGCAAAGCGTCATATCGAAGGGCTGGTCCGACTTTTGCAGCGTGCCCTTGCCGAGGTAATGATTCCCGAGAACCGACTGTGCCATGGAGGCGAGAGTTTTCTTCACACATCCCCGCCGGCTCACCTGTAGGAAGAACTCGGAGAGTGGCAGCCGTGAGATCGGCATGACGCAAGCCAGAAATTCTCCCGCCCGAGGTTCGTCGGGCAGGGCTGCTTCATGCCACGTCCACGCACCGCCGCATTCCACGGCTGGGATGTTGCTGACTGAGTAGGTGCTGACTCTCCCCGAGGTGAACAGCAAAAGCACTTCCTCATTCGAGGAGATGGCAAGCAGGCGGGGCTGTTCATTGGTTTGCAGACTTTCATCCAGGATGCGGCCTGGCATGTGGACGTCGGAATCAACTTCGATCCGGAATATCCGTCCATAGTTGTTATAGACCAGAAGACTGAGGGTTGATATCTCAGCAGGTGTTGCGGGGAGTTCCGCCAGCGTGGAATCGTCTGTCCCAAAGCGCCGCTTCAGCAGATCCAATTGGTATTCCAGATGTGCAATGCGTTTCTGGTACTCCTCGACGCGCGTGCCGTTTTGCAGGGCGATGTTTTCCGCCAACAGTTCCTCATTGCGCTCTGTCAATTCGCGCAAGCGATTGGCGACCAGCTTCACGATCGTCACCGCGGACCCGGGTCGAGCTTCGGCTTCTTTCATCCATTCGTCGATTTTTTTGGAGAAGGACATGGTGAAATTCCTCGAACCTGTAATTATACTGGATGTGTCCTTTCAAGACGAATCATTGATGAAAACATCTGTATTTATCCTATAGATTCAGAGTAGGGTATTCCCTGTAGACTTTTGTGCAAGTCCCTGATTGACCATATGTTCTCTTATCCGCATAATTGTGCTAACTCACTTGTTTTTAAGGAATAAAACAAGTGAAAACTAACGGGGCATCGAGTGGATCGCGGACTCCTCACTTTGACAAAACTTATCCCGCAAGTCTGTACGCTCGAGCCATATAATAAACCGCCATTTAGCGGTCGATTTGAAAGGATAGAATCAAATGGATATTAATGCATGGGGAGCAGCGCTTACCACATCGCTTGCTACCGCACTCAGTCTGTTTTTGGGCGCCATCCCGAGGGTCATTGGCTTTTTGGTGATCATTATCATCGGTTGGCTCATTTCGGGTGTACTGGCGGCCGCCGTCGCCGGACTCTTGCGCGCGATAAAGTTTAACGTGCTTGCCCAGAACGCCGGGCTTCAGGGGTTCATCAATAATATGGGTCTGCGCACAGACCCTTCGGGTCTTCTGGCTAATATCGTCAAGTGGTTTGTGCGCTTGATTGTATTGGTGGTAGCCTTTGATGCCCTCGGTCTGCCAGCGGTTTCCGAGATATTCCAGCAGTTCTTGCTGTGGATCCCGAACCTGGTGGTTGCTGTTGTGGTTCTCGTGATTGCCGGTCTTGCGGCGAACGCGCTGGCGAACCTGATCCGCGGTGCCACAGCACAGGCAGGGTTCGACAATCCTGATTTGCTGGCAACGATTGCACGTGTGGCAGTTTGGGCATTCGGCATCGTCGTTGCCGTCAACCAGATTGGGATTGCGCAGGCACTGGTCAATACCCTGTTCATGGGCTTTATCGGCGCTTTAGCGCTGGCAGCCGGCCTGGCGTTTGGCTTGGGCGGGCGTGACACGGCTGGTCAAATTGTGCAGAATTGGTATAACCGTGGCCGTGCTAATCAACCCAAGATGGAGCGCGCAGCTGAGAATATGGAGCGCCAGGCACAGCGCAACATGCCATCCACGCGGGGAGCGGATGATTAGTTCGTAAATCAGTGTTGCAAAATGTTTCCGGCTGGCCATCCATTGTGATGGTCAGCCGGAATGTTTTAAGCCAAAAGATCAAATTCCCAAGTTCCCTCTTGACGCTTTCACATCACTGGCATAGAATTGCGCTCAATATGCTTAAGTCCACTCGCTGGTTTGCGTTCTACTTTTATTACGGTTTCCGAAATCCGGTAGCCGTTGGTGGCGCTTAAGTAGAGAAATATATCTCTGCAAAGAAAGAGCGAGACCACACGGTCTCGCTCTTTTATTTCTCATGCCTCACCCCTCTCTCTCCCCACCTCCTCTAAGGAGGGAGAGGGGCACAGGAAGATGTCTCAAGGAGCAATCTATGCCGATCCGTGGAATCCGTGGAGCAACAACCGTCACAGCCGATCAACCAGAATTGATTTTGCAAGCCACCCGCGAGTTGCTGGAAGAAATCTTGGCAGAGAATGAAGGGATGAGGTCGGAAGATATTGCCAGCGCCATCTTCACAGTGACGGACGATCTCCTCTCCACCTTTCCGGCGCAGGCGGCGCGTCAGATGGGTTGGGACCTCGTCCCCATGTTATGTGCGCGCGAGATCCCGGTGCAAAATAGCCTTTCGCATGTGATCCGCGTTCTGGTCCAGTGGAATACAGACCTGCCGCAAGATCGCATCACCCATGTCTATCTGCGAGATGCCGTGAAACTCAGACCCGACCTGGTTGCTGCGCAGTGAGGAAGTAGACAAGAAAACGCGCAGCCCTGTGTATCTGTTTCCTTGTCTACATCATTTTTTAGGAGCTACTATGATCATCGTGATGAAACCCAACTACACCCCCCAGCAACTGGAAGGAGTCGTGACTGCCATCAAGGCGCACGGACTCACCCCGCATATCACCTACGGAGTCGAAACTGCCATCGTTGCCGCGGTTGGCGAATTCCATATCCCTGCCCTCGATCCGTTTGAAATTCTCGATGGAGTCGAAACCGTGAAACGCATCTCGCAACCGTTCAAGCTGGGCTCGCGCCAGGTGCACCCTGAAAATTCCATTTTCCCTATCGATGGTTTCACCGTAGGCGGCGAGGAGATTGCCATCATCGCCGGACCATGCGCGGTGGAGTCACGTAACCAGATTCTGGAAACCGCCCAGGCTGTGCGGGAAGCGGGAGCCAATGCGCTGCGCGGTGGAGTCTTCAAGCCGCGCACATCGCCATATTCCTTCCAGGGGCTGGGGGAAGAAGGACTCGAGTATCTCGCGGAAGCCCGCGAACTGACCGGCATGCCAATTGTCGTCGAGATCATGTCTCAGACGCAGTTGGACCTGATGGTGAAATATGTGGACGTCCTGCAGGTGGGAGCGCGCAATATGCAGAATTTCAACCTCCTGCGCGCGATTGGTGAAACGCGTAAAACGGTCTTGCTCAAGCGCGGTTTGAGCGCCACCATCGAAGAATTGTTGATGTCTGCCGAATATATCCTCGCCGGCGGCAACAAGCAGGTGATGCTGTGCGAGCGCGGCATCCGTACGTTTGAAACGTCCACACGCAATACGACAGATATCAATGCCATCCCGGTTCTGAAAAACCTGACACATCTGCCCGTCATCCTCGATCCTTCTCACGCCACCGGGCACTCAGATTACGTTTCAGCGATCGCGCGGGCGGCAATTGCAGCCGGCGCGGACGGGCTTATTGTGGAAGTGCATCCTGATCCTCAACATGCCGCCTCGGATGGCAAACAATCGCTCAAGCCAGAAGTCTTTGAGCAAATGGTGAAACAGGTGAAGGCGATCGCCGAAACGATGGGTCGACGAATTGCTCCAATCAAAAAGCCTGTCACCGCCGGATGGTAATTTCCATGGAGGAGGGCTTTAAGTTAGCCGACTCAAACATAGCG
>DATFHE010000132.1:0-4892 GCA_035248745.1 Anaerolineales bacterium
AACGGGGGTGAGTTGGATTTGCAGTCAGAATTGGAAGAAACAGAAAAAGCATTGCGAGAAGTAACCCTGATGATCGAACAGAGTCAGGGCGAAGTGTTAAAGCTTTCCCAGCGGAATGCAGCGATCACCACGCATCTTCAGCAGCTCCAAAACCAGTTTGACCAGATGCCGCCGCAGGAGATCCGTAATGTTTACGACTCTGCCCTGGATGCTCAGCAGCGCTTATTTGTCATGCGCGGACAACTCGAAAAATTACAGAATGAAAAATCTCATTTGGAGCGCTTCAAATCGACACTGGAACGGGCAAGCGTTTCCTCGGGTTCGGCTGTCGCTGCTGTTTCCGGCTCCAGAGGCCCTCTAGCCAGTGTTGAAATGCTGGTCAACGCACAGGAGACGGAACGTCAGCGACTCTCGCGCCAGATGCACGATGGTCCTGCACAAGCCCTCTCTAACTTCATTCTCCAGACAGAGATTGCCATGAGGCTGATGGACGTGGATGCGGGTCAGGCGCGTGATGAATTGAATAGTCTGAAAGCCTCCGCGATGGGCACCTTTCAGAAGGTGCGCAACTTCATTTTTGAATTGCGCCCAATGATGTTGGATGACCTGGGGCTCGCACCCACTGTTCGCAGGTACGCAGATGCGTTCAAAGAACAGGCTGGGCTCGACATCAATGTCACCATAACGGGTCATGAACGACGACTGGAACCCTATCTTGAAGTGATGCTTTTTCGCGCCATTCAAGAACTACTTGGAAATGCCGCCCGTCACAGTCAGGCGAGTCTAGTGAAGGTCGTCGTGGACCTCGGTGAGGACCGTATCCGTGTAAGTGTGGATGATAACGGCAAGGGGTTTGACCCGGATTCTCTCCCGCAAAGCAATAGCCTTGGCCTCAAATTAATCCGTGAACGCACCGAAATGCTTGGCGGGAGCTTCGAAGTAGACAGCGCGATTGGGAAAGGTACTCGGATTTTGTTTGCGGTTCCTGCCCGTTCTTAAGCCGCATAGCGCTTGCAAATTGCTTAAGTGCGCATAACAGGAATGTAAGCCCTAAAGGTACTATCCCTCTTGAAGTTTTTCCTGTTATCAGTAAAATATAGATAAGTCTGAGAGTGGTTCTCAGAAAACACATTTATTCACGAAAGGATTAATATCATGTTATTCGCTCCGAAAGAAAAAGGTCAAGGTTTGGTTGAATATGCGATCATTCTCGCCCTCGTCGCCATCGTCGTGATCGCAGTCATGCGTCTGCTCGGACCCAAGATCGGCAATACGTTCAGCACCATCAACAGCTCCCTGCCGTAATCCGGGCTTCTCGCAGCTACTCACAGGACTCTGTCTTTGGACAGAGTCCTACTTTTTTACCACTTATTTTTCGCTTAATATTACTGTTTTGGGGTTATACTATATAATAATTGCAAGAAAAGACCTGCCAAAGTAGGCGGCAGAGCAGCTAAGAGAGGAGAACTACCCCATGCGTCGCGGACGGATATTCTTATTCCTCATCCTGATCGTTGTTGTTGGTTTGGCACTACTCTATTTTGCTTACACCCAGTTCCTTGCAGGCGGGGGACCTCAGGTAACACCGGCAGCGCCCCTTACTCAGGTTTACTTTGCTGCACAAAACATTCCTCAAGGAACAACCATCACGCAGGAAATGCTCGATACATTTTCCATTCCCCCTGAAAATGTTGCAGAAGTAATGTTCACAGCTGATGAGCAAAACGCTTTGGTAGGTCAGGCTGCTCGCTTTGCTTTGGAGCAGGGCGTAATCATTACTTCATCGATGGTTGGAGATGCACCCGCGGAGATTGCGGGTCCAGCCTGGGCAGTCAATATCCCTTCGGGGATGGTGGCAGCCGCGATCCCAACAAATCGGCTATCTCTGATGGGGTATGGTGTTGATGATGGTGCACACGTCAACGTAAATGCGTGTATGCTTTTTGTCGATGTAGATCCAGCTTTCCAGACTGTACTTCCGAATTTTACATCTTTGGTCACCGGTACAGGCTTCATCGAGGGGCAATTACCTAGTTTGTCAGCCGTGGCGGCCGTCCCTGTGGAGGATGGTACCCACCCTACCCGTCAGGGACGTGTAGAGCTTGAGGCGACTTTGCAACAGCCGTTTTATGTGGTTCCCGGTGAAGCGCAACGGCCTCGTCTCGTCTGTCAGATGATCCTTCAGGACGTGGTTGTCTTAAAGCTAGGCAATTTTGAGACACAAGCCCCGTCTACAACAGATCCAAACGCTACACCTTCACCTGTGCAAGCTCAACAGCAGACCAATCCTGATATCGTCACGCTAATGGTAAATCCGCAAGACTCAATTTCGCTCAATTACTTTGTGTATAGCGGCGCTGTGTTGAATTTATCGTTACGGAACCCCAATGATACATCCCGCTTTGCGGCAGAGTCAGCTACACTTACAAGTTTATTGACGCAATATAACATTTCCCTTCCGTCCAAGCTGCCATACGCAACGAATCCCAGAATTGATATATTGACTCCTCCTGTGCTGCCTAACGATGCTGTGACGGTCCAGCCGGAACAACAATGACCTTCGATTTACTGAGGTAAATATTCGGAATGCCTACCGGTGAAAAAATTCGTGTCATGATCGTGGATGATGTTTCCGAAACAAGGGAAAATGTTCGGAAGCTCTTACAGTTTGAGTCCGATGTGGATGTTGTGGGTGTCGCCCGAACAGGGAAAGAGGCAATCCAACTTTCGCAGGACTTGAATCCAGACGTGGTCCTGATGGACATCAATATGCCGGACATGGATGGGATTTCTGCTACCGAGGCAATCCGTGCAAAGCAGCCCGCGATCCAAGTCATTATTCTCTCGGTGCAGGGCGATCAAAACTATATGCGACGAGCGATGCTCGCTGGCGCCCGAGACTTTCTGACCAAGCCTCCCATGGGGGACGAACTGATCTCTGCGATCCGGCGTGCGGGCGCGATGGCGCAAACTGAACGCGCCAAGAACGTTCAAATCCCCATAGCACCAGTTGCCGGCAATATGGGTCCGATGGTCGGTTATGGAGCGCCCAAAGGCAAGATCGTAACCATCTACAGTCCCAAGGGGGGGACGGGCTGCACGACACTGGCAGTCAATCTTGCAATCACTCTCAATAATGAAGATACACGTGTTGCCCTGGTGGATGGCAATCTTCAATTTGGGGATGTAGCTGTATTCCTTAATGAGCAAGGCAAAAACACAATTGTTGATCTGGCACCGCGAGCCGAGGAACTGGATCCTGAGATTGTTGAAGATGTGATGTTGAAGCATGCAGCTTCCAGCTTGCATATCCTTGCAGCTCCCAGCCGGCCCGAATACGCTGAAAGGGTTTCGAGCAGCCAGTTTGCAAAGGTGCTCGAGTACTTACGGCAAATGTATGCCTATGTGATCGTCGATACGGCTAGCCTTCTGACTGATGCAACTCTTTCTGCCATTGATGTCAGTGATTTGATCGTGCTCGTGACTACGCAGGATATCCCCGCTATTAAAAATTGCCGTTTGTTCCTGGACTTGTCACAGACTCTGGGTATCGAGCGGGATCGAATTCTTTTTGTGATGAATCGCTATGATAAGCGCATTAATATCACTCCCGATCGAGTCGCTGAAAACCTGAAACAGGAAATCGCTTCAGTCGTCCCCCTGGATGAGGCAACCGCTACAAAGGCTGTAAATCGTGGTGTGCCTTTTGTACTAGAGAGCAAGAATCAGCCCGCGGCGCGCGGGATATTCTCACTTGCGGAAAATGTTCGGGCTCGTATCTCCGCGCAGGAGTCGGCAGATGAACCAAGTCGGATGGGTCGCCGGTAACCTTCATTGAATTACCCTCATTATTCATGTTGAGCTAAAGGATAAAGCAAGATGTCTCTCTTAAAACGAATCGAACAAGGACAGGGCGGTAATTCTTCCGGGCAGTCTTCTGACAATCAAGGTGGAGAAAATTCACGGCTGTCTTCCTTACAAGCCCGTCGGGTGAACGCCCCCACGACTTCCCCTCAGGCAGGCTCTTACTTTGATCTCAAGACTCGAGTGCAAAATAAGCTTTTGTCTGAATTGGATCCATCCATGGATATCACCCGGACAGACGAGGTTCGCCGAACCATTCAAGACCTGTTCGAGCAAATCCTGGCAGAGGAAAACATTGTTCTTTCGCGCCCGGAACGAGCTCGTTTATTCGAACAGATCGCGGCAGAAATCCTCGGGCTAGGTCCCCTACAAACGCTCC
This sequence comes from Anaerolineales bacterium, assembly GCA_035248745.1. GTDB lineage: Bacteria > Chloroflexota > Anaerolineae > Anaerolineales > Villigracilaceae > Defluviilinea. The sequence continues at coordinate 4,244 of DATFHE010000132.1, forward strand.
TCGAAGATGACACAATTACAGAAGTGATGGTAAATGGCGCCAAGAATATTTACATCGAGCGCAAAGGAAAGATCCATCGCGTGCCGGTGACCTTTGAGAATAACGACCATGTTATGCGAATCATTGACCGGATTGTTGCCCCTCTTGGCCGCCGCATCGACGAGTCCAGCCCGTATGTGGATGCCCGGCTCCCCGATGGTTCCCGTGTTAATGCTGTTATCCCGCCCATTTCTCTTGTTGGACCTGTCCTTACCATCCGTAAGTTTTCACGGAATCCTATCACAGTGGAGCAGTTAATTCAGTTTGGATCCGTGACGCAGGAAGGGATTATGTTTCTCAAAGCCTGTGTAGAAGCCAGGCTGAATATCGTCATCTCCGGTGGTACCGGTTCCGGGAAGACAACACTTCTGAACGTCTTATCCGGTTTTATCCCCGCAGACGAACGCATCGTCACAATTGAAAATGCTGCTGAGTTGCAGTTACGTCAGGAACATGTAGTGACCCTGGAATCGCGTCCACCCAATATTGAAGGGCGCGGTGAGATTACCATTCGCGATCTGGTAGTAAACTCCCTCCGTATGCGTCCGGAAAGAATCATCGTGGGAGAGATTCGTGACGAAGCCGCACTGGATATGCTTCAGGCAATGAA
>DATFHE010000133.1:0-5865 GCA_035248745.1 Anaerolineales bacterium
GGGGCTTGAGCCAAAAACAGGCATTTTGCGCGGTAACCTCTCCTCTTTCCTCTTTCCAATCACTGAACACAACTTAAGGTTCCACATCAACCTCCAAAGCGGTCACAAGACCGGCTCTTATCTCGACCAGCGCGAAAACCGTCTGCGGGTGCGCGAGCTGGCAAAGGACAAAGAGGTGCTGGATTGCTTCTGCTACACAGGCGGGTTCACGGTCAACGCGCTGGCAGGAGGCGCCAGGTCCGTTCTTTCGATCGATTCATCTGCGGAGGCGCTGGCATTGTGCCAGGAAAACGTCCGGCTAAACGAACTTCCTGCCGAAAAGCACACGCCTCTGGAGGGAGATGTCTTCCAGCTTTTGCGCAAGTTTCGTGATGAGAATCGATCCTTCGACATGATCATTCTCGACCCGCCTAAATTTGCACCCACCGCTGCACAGGCTGAGCGCGCCGCGCGCGGCTACAAGGACATTAACCTGCTGGCATTCAAGTTGCTGCGTCCCGGTGGGATTTTGGTCACGTTTTCCTGCTCTGGCGGAATCGATGCAGGGCTGTTCCAGAAGATCGTCGCGGGCGCCGCGCTGGATGCGGGTGTAGCGGCGCAAATTCTGGAGCATTTATCTCAGGGAGCCGACCACCCCGTCTCCTTGCACTTCCCGGAAGGGGCATATCTTAAAGGGTTAATCTGTTACAAGTCAAAATAGCAGAATTTCCTTCTTGATATAATGATTTTTATGAGCAACACGCGTACCAATCAGGAATGGCTGGAGGATTTGACTGCAAGCGGGTCCGTGCAGGAGAGTGCAATTGCAGACCTCCGAAACCTTTTGTTGCGTACTGTTTTATTCTTCTTCAGCAGGAACGGGGGCGACTTCGAGAAATTAGGGCGCGATGAAATTCTGCAGCTGGCAGAGGATTGCGCCCAGGAAGCTCTGATCGCCGTGTTGAAGCATCTCACCGATTTCAGAGGGGATAGCAAGTTCACTACGTGGGTCTATAAGTTTGGCATTAACACGGCTTTGATGACGTCTCGCCGCGAAAAATGGAAGAATATTTCCATTGACCAGCTTCTTACTTCCGAAGACAGCTCCGAGCCCGAATGGATGATGCGAGACAAATCTCCCGGGGTTGCACCGGATCAATCTGCCTTACAAGGAGAGGTTGGCGACATCCTTCGAGAAGTGATCGAACGCGACCTGACGGAAAAACAGCGTCAAATCCTCATCCTGATCGTGTTTAATGAAGTTCCCATGGATGAAGTTGTACGACAATTGAGCACAAACCGAAATGCGATTTACAAGCTGCTTCATGATGCACGCCGCAAACTCAAAAGTGGTTTGCAGGCACGCGGCTTCGAAATCGGCGAGACACTCGCTTTGTTCGGTGCGCCGAGGTAAGATTCTGACAGATTTTGCAACCCATGATAGTGGAGTATGAATGAAACGTGAACAGTTTGAGCGCTGGCTAAAAAATATTTATGAGACCCAGGATGATGAGATTTCCTGCAATGAATGCTTTGATCAGGTATCTCAGTTCGTAGATCTGGAAATCTCCAGTCTAAACGCGCCAGCGCAGATGCCACAGGTGAAACAGCACTTGGCCCAGTGCCGCGCCTGCCGGGATGAATATGAAGCCCTGCGCGACCTGCGTCTTTTGGAAGAGAAGGGCGAACTGCCGTCATTGGACGAGCTACAGGATTCCATCTAATAGATTTCAATCGTTGTAAAAACAGGAAAAGCGCTTCCAGAACATGGAAGCGCTTTTGATTTGGTAAGAACAATCACTGATCTGCAACTAACAAGCAGCAGTTTTTAACCAATGCTTACGTACGAAAAGATTCTAAGGAAATCACAGGCTGCAAACGGTCTCATTGGGATGTCGCTCGCGGAATTTGAAGAGCTCTATGTCGAATTTGAGCGCGCTCATCTTGGGCGGGTCAGCGCTTCCCAGGTCACCCAGCGACACAAACGGAAACGCCGGCGTGCTGCAGGCGCGGGTCGGAAACACAAGTACGCCTTGCGCGATCGTTTGCTGATGACCCTGTTTTGGCTGAGAGCCTATACGACCTATACGGTACTTGGGACCTTGTACGATTTGGATAAAACCACCGTCGAAGATTATCTGAATCATGTGCTGATGACCCTGTCAACGATGAAGGATTTCCACTTCGAAAGTCCTCGTGCTGATGTCCCCAAAATACGTTCTTTACAAGAAATTATGAAAGCGTTTCCCGATGTACTCATACTATGTAATTTCGATGAACCCAAAGATAAATACTTATAGCGAGTCAACCATCGTGTCTGATGCTCTAAAACAACCGATTGCCTGCTGTTCTTATGGATGAGGCGCACTATTTTTATTGCACCACAAATCTATTGATTTAGGTCTGGTCCTGTTCCATAATAGAGTTGCAGATAGTGAAAGCAGAGTCCACAACGCGTCTAAAGTTCAGCTTTGAATCCAACCCATAGGAGCATTTTGCTCATACATCCTATGGAAGCCTCGTATCGTAAGATTGGCAAGTGAAATTCTTACCAGAACGGAGGGCTTGGGTACAAACGTTATAGGCTAAACCATTTGGGGGAGGGTGCCCACTCACTTTCCCGGACAACCATCTCTGGGCTCCCTATTGATTGGGTGTCATGTTTTCAGGGTGAAGAAAGGAAAGTATATGCTACACCGGAAAATAACTTACAACGTCTTGATCCGTGCAGGAGTTTTTCTCTTGCTGCTGGTAATTTTTGCGGCTGCCGTTATGAAAGTACAAGCCAGAAAATCTGATGACCTGATCGCGCAAGGACAGCAAATCTTTCGCTTCGATACCTTCGGCGACGAGGATTTCTGGGGCGGCGAGCTTCGGCTGCATGATGCTATCCAGGGAGAGCAGTTTGGCGGCGTGGGACCTGGTGTAAGCCCGGCAACAGCCCTGGAAGTTGGCTTAAAGGTGGACATAAGAGCTTTGCCGGAACGCTTACGGAACCAATTGCGCAGAGGACAAGTAGATCTGGATGACCCGGCGGTGACGCTGGCACTGCTCAAGCTGGACGCTGTAGTGGGCGTCCAGGGACTCTTTAACGAGGATGGGAGCTTAAGTTCTGTCGGCATTACGTGCGCATTGTGTCACTCCACTGTGGACAACTCCTTTGCCCCCGGTATCGGGAGGCGCCTGGATGGCTGGGCGAACCGCGACCTGAACGTGGGCGCAATCGTCGCCCTCTCGCCCGATCTCAGCCCATTCGAAACCCTCCTGGGCGTGGATCGAGAGACCGTTGTGACGGTGCTGAACAGTTGGGGTCCCGGGAAATTCGATGCCGAGCTGGTGCTGGATGGCAAGGCATTCAACCCCGAACAGGTGACGGACGGCGTTGTCACAGGGACAAATGTGTCTGGCGCGACTCTGCTGCCACCCGCCTTCGGCCTGGCTGGCGTGAACCTGCACACGTGGACGGGTTGGGGATCCGTCCCGTACTGGAATGCGTTCGTCGCAAACATAGAGATGCACGGCAAGGGAAACTTTTATGACCCGCGGCTCAATAATCCAGACCAGTTCCCGATTGCTGCAGCAAACGGCTTCGGGGATATACGCAGTCCTGTCGATCTAATCACTCCCAAATTGCCTGCGCTCCATGCCTACCAGCTATCTCTGCTGGCTCCCCTTCCACCCGAGGGCAGCTTTGATGTAGCTGCCGCGGCGCGTGGGCAGGCGCTTTTTGCCGCAGATGGAAAAGCACAGTGTACAACCTGCCATGTGCCTTCCCTGTTCACCGAGCCAGGTTGGAATCTGCACACACCCGAAGAAATGGGAATCGACTCCTTCCAGGCAGACCGGTCACCGGATCGCATGTATCGCACATCTCCCCTCAAGGGACTATGGACTCATACAAAGGGCGGCTTCTACCATGATGGGCGATTTGCAACGCTTATGGATGTTGTCAACCACTATGATACACATTTCGGACTAGGCTTGACCGACACCGAGAAATCGGATCTGGTCGAATATCTGAAGTCACTGGGTGAAACTGCGTTGCCTCGAGAAGGTGGTGAGAATTGAAGTGTTTTAAGTACTGCTGCAGAACAATCACAGATAAGTAAAAGGAGACAAAATGAATACCCATAATAAGAAATCTGTTCGATTCATCGTGGTTTCATTGCTCCTGCTGGTCACTGTATTGACTGCCATTGCTCCTGTCACAACCGCGCAAGCCAAAGCCAAAACGGATAGACAGGTCTTTCATGATGCCATGCGCAAACTTTGGGAAGACCATATCACATGGACGCGGCTGGTCATCATTGGTGTGTTCGAGGATTTGCCCGATCTGGACCCCACCGTTCAACGGTTGTTACAAAACCAGGTTGAGATTGGCGATGCCATCAAGCCGTTTTACGGCGAGGAAGCCGGGGAACAACTGACGGCATTGCTCACCGATCATATCCTGATCGCCGCGGAAATTCTTCAGGCGGCTAAGGCTGGAGATTCGGCTGCTCAGGAAGATGCGATCGATCGTTGGTACGCCAACGCGGATGACATTGCTAAATTTCTCAACGCTGCCAACCCGAAGAACTGGCCACACAGAGAGATGCGGGCAATGATGAGAGAACATCTGGATTTGACGCTCGAAGAAGCCGTGGCGTATTTGAATGGCGATTACGAAGCCTCCATTGCCGCCTACGATATGATCCATCTTCAAGCCCTGGAAATGGCCGATATGCTCAGTGAGGGCATCATCAAGCAATTCCCAAATAAGTTTAAGGGCGGTGGAGGGGATTAAGAGGACTCCGCAGTCTCGAGGAAGGAACTGTTTGCAGATCCTCTGCATAATCTGGTTTCTATAGTGTTTCAATAAGATTATGAGCGCTTCCACACTTTGTGGAAGCGCTCATATTTGAGTAAGAAAGAGCTTCTATACGCAACTAATAAGTGGACCGTTCTTGGAAAGGACAAAATCCTTCTGGTTACAGACAAGTCTACTGCAAAACAATGTAGATCTGAATTCTTCACAGCCTGCGGGCTGCAACGAAATTAGAAGCAGGTATATCCTGCAAGGAGTAATGGAATGACACACAATCCACTGTTGGATCTTCAAGCTCTTGGGCAGAGCATTTGGATAGATTTTATTCGTCGAGGAATGCTAGCCTCAGGCGAGCTGCAGCGTTTGATCGACGAGGATGGTGTAAGCGGGGTGACTTCCAATCCTTCGATTTTCGAAAAGGCGATTGGCGAAAGCGGTGACTATGACGAGGCGATCCGTAGCCTAACCCTGGAACGGAAAACCGTGGGCGAGATCTACCGATTGCTTACGGTGGAAGATATCCAAATGGTTGCTGACCTCTTGCGTCCGACTTACGATCGAACGGATGGGCAGGATGGCTTTGTGAGTTTGGAAGTATCACCAGCACTGGCTCATGACACGGCGGGAAGCATCGAGGAAGCTCGCCAGCTTTGGTCTCTGGTAAACCGCCCAAATGCTATGATCAAGATACCAGCCACCCGCGAAGGGATCCCGGCAATTCAGCAGCTTATCGGGGAGGGGATCAACATCAATATTACCTTGTTATTTGGCTTACCACGTTATCAGGAAGTAGCAAACGCCTATCTTACCGGCTTGGAAACCCTGGCAGGCGAGAAAAAAAACATCCATCAAGTGGCATCGGTAGCAAGTTTCTTCCTCAGCCGCATCGACGTTCTTCTCGATCCTCTGCTGGAAAAGAAAGCACTGGCAGGTGACGCACAAGCCGACATTGCCGGGTCTCTGCAAGGGCAGGTAGCGATCGCCAGTGCCAAGGTGGCTTATCAGCTATACAAGGAAGTTTTCAGCAGCGAACGTTTCGCAAAACTTGTAGAGAAAGGCGCACGCACACAACGCTTATT